>NZ_SJWV01000253.1:0-4216 GCF_004352695.1 Escherichia sp. KCJ4928 | reverse complement strand
CCCACCGCCAAGACCGAAGAATCCCGGCGTGCCTACACCCTGTTTTCCGCTGCGACGTCCTGACTGCTGGAAGCCACTGATAATGACCGTCTGCCCGGATTTCAGATCCACGGTCTGATTGATGGTTTTCAGATCCACATTCGGCAGCTGGGCTTTACTTCCACCGCTCTCATAATTCTCAATAACCGGTTTGTCGGAGAGACTCATGGAATAGAGCAACTGCAGTGTCTGTGAGTCCGGGAGAATGAACGGCAGAAGGGTCATGTTAAAACCGGTGGTGATGGTGGCCGCATTCAGGGAGGTGGATGAGCCGACATTGGCTGTGGTATCCGTCGTCACACTCTCGATGTAACTTTGCTGATTGGCGATCTGCATTGGCACCGGCGTCAGGTTTTTGGTGACGGCAGAGTTCTGGGTCACCACACTGACATCCCCCTGGGAAGACAATGCTTTCAGGAAGGCTTTTGAACCGGTGAGTTTACCGTCCACAATGGAAACACCACCTGTGATGGCATCACTGGCTGCACTGGTGAATGTGCTGCCGAGACTCAGTCCCAGCGTTCTGTCGCTGAAGACTGCGTTCCAGTCGATACCGGCCTGCTCATTGCGGGTTTTCCGGATACTCAGAATTTCCACATTCAGCACCACCTGACGTTTCATCTCTTCATTGCGTTTTTCAATGAATGCCCGGACCGTTTCCAGAACCTGTGGATTATCTGTGACGGTGATAAAGCCCGTGGACATGAACATGCGTCCGATACCCGGGGTCAGCATTGATGTGACCGCATTTTTCACATCCTGATACAGCGCAGACTTCATATCCACGGTGGTGGTCTGGGTATTGCTGGCATCACCGGAAATGGCATCTGATGCACTGCCTCCTGATGAGCCGTTTGAGGACATGGTGCCGCTGACCACAGTGGCGTTATAGGCCACCTGACTGTCCATATAGGTGATGGGGAAGGTCTGTGTCTCGAGATAATAGAAGATGATATGCGAGCCGTCATAGCGCCAGGATATACCGAGACGGGAGGAGACCGCATTCAGCAGGGTCGTCAGGCCGGAGGCATTCAGTTCAGACAGTGCTGCGGTATTTCCCGGCAGACGGGATGGTGGCGTGTCAGATGCGCCAATGGCGGCAAGGGGAACCATGCCGCTCGCATCCGGTGGGGGTAATGCGCCCTGGATTTGTTGTGTGCTGCCGGTTGTGGATGTATTCAGGTATGTCAGTACATCAGGTGTGATCCGTACCGGAATATGGCAGCTTTCCGTGATCCGCTGAACCACCTGCTGAAGGGTGATGCTCTGACGGGTATGAATGACAATGGGACAACCGGGAACGGTTTTGCCGGTGTTTTTATCCATGACCGGACGGGGATTGATCCATTGTCGTGAGGATTCCTTAACAACCGGCGTCCGGGTTCGCAGATCAGACATCATTTCCCGTGCCCGTTGTTGTTCCGCAACGGCTTCCTTTCTTGTGCTCTCAAGCTGTCTGTAACTGGCACAGCCCTGTAACAGAGCGGCGGCAATCATAATGGCAAGAATTTTTTTATTCATGGGAGATCCGTGATTTATTCAGATTCGTGACTAATTCATCCAGAGGATGACGTGATCGGGGATCACTGACGGAAGTGTGACGGAAAGCGCTCTGCCGGCTGTGTCCAGCAGTCGGCCGTTTTCCACCCTGCCGAGCAGAGCAGAGTCATTACTCTGTTCCCTGAGCGCGGCCATCAGGCCCGGGGTTTCTGTAGCCCAGACAAAAACACGTTGCTGGCTGATGATATGACTGACGGTATCCGTCCCGGGAATCCCGAGCTGAGCGGATGTCAGCCGCCCTCCGGCTGTCCGTCGTTCCGGATGCTGATGCAGGTAATCATTGATGGCGTTCATATAACGAATGAACGTTGCTGCCTGTTGTGTGTTTTCTGCGGCCTGATGACGGTGTTCGCTGCGGGAGAGCTGACTGGTGAACCAGAAATTGCCTGTGGTCGTGATGACCATGATGAACACGATGAACCAGCCCATAAGGTTATTCCTGTGGACGATCTGTCACCCGCAGCAGACATTGTGCTGTGCTTGTCCGGGCATACAGCGGTTTTTCCACCGGGGTGTAGAGTGCGAAGAGCTGTTCCAGCGCCTGGCGGAAACTGCCGGTGAAAACCAGAGGGGCATCGATACTGTAGTTAACGGGCGTTTCCCAGCGCAGCGTCCAGGTGCCGTGGGAGCATTTTTCGGACGACGTCCAGCGGGCCAGTCCGTCCTTCAGCGTGGTCCCTTTTTCCATTTTCCACTGCCGTGGCGGTGTGACCTTCTGTGGTGGTGCTACCGGTTTCGTGACCACCGGGGCTGGCGTGGTTGTGCGGGGCGCAGATGTACCGGATGTCCCTGTTGTGCTCTGAACCCGGGAAGCGCTGACGGCAGGTGGTACCTGTGCCTGGTCTGCAGCCGTTCCGGTTGTGCTCCTGAACGGATTACGTGGTGTGTCCGCTGTTTTCTGTGAACCCTGCGGTGCCGTGAGGTCAACAGGCGGTGTTGCAGTGGTCGTGACAGTCAGTATTTTCCTGTTCCAGTCCATATGTCCGTACAGTTGCTGCCCGGTCAGCAGAGTATTCAGTGCCCGGTGCCACTGGTCATTAACGGACCAGACGGGGAGGCGTTTGTTCAGTGCCGGTATGGCAGCGTTCTGTTGCCGGAACTGCCAGCCGGGTGGCAGCAACTGGCGTATCCAGTCACTGACGGAGCGCTGACGTGCCTCACGTAAATAAACGACGGATGACTGACCGGGTTTACCGGTCATAACCAGTGCGGGCAGCTGTGTGGCCTGAAGGAGCGGGCGGGGAGGCAGTGCGGTACTCTGGCTGCTGACTGCGGTTGTGGGCGTCGCTGTTGTTGTCGGGCGGGGCGGCGTCACAGGGCGGGTCACCGGTGGCGGAAGCAGACGTTTTTGCGTATGGGCGATAATGGCAGCGCTTTCGCGAATTTGTCCGTCGACGAACACCAGAGCCGGAGGTGTGGTGTCAGGAACAGGCGTGGCATTAAATGCCGTACAGCCGCTGAGTAATGACGGCAGAAGGAGTGTAAGTGATTTTTTTTGCATAGAATAAAATCCGGTATATTACGGGTTACGGTATAAGACAGGTGGCGGGTAACTGGCCTTCAGATGAATATCATTTCATCGGGTTATTGATAATGAACGTTCATGTTCGTGGGGGGATTATAAGAGTGAATTGCATTTCAGAACTGGAGCATTATTTTATTTCTTGCCTGTTATTGAAACATTTCCGGTTATGATCTCCGAATGGCAGGTATCAATAAAATCACTTTTCCCCGATTGTGTGTCAAAGTCAACGTGGGTGAACCTGTGTACATCCTGCCATATGGCGAAACAGACAGGACAGGTAACAGGTAGTTTGCCTTCAGCTATTTTTTCGCAGCTTTCAACCAGTTGCTGCGCCTTGTTGTATCTGACGTTATAGCCATTTGTGCAAAGCGTTTCATACCCATGAGCTCCTGTAACTATATGTGTGGCGATTCTTTCGTGGACTCTCCCATTAATTAATAATTGTTCATGCGTTGTGATTGTTCTCATGCCTGTTTCTCTGTTGGTCATAACATAAAATAATCTGCATTCCTGAAAAATATCTCGGTTGTGAAATATTTAATTTTTATCCCCCTTTTCTGAGGGATAAAAAGCAGGCTGTCAGGCTATAACTGAACGCGGTTTCTGGATTTTGGTGCTAATGTCACATCTTTCCATTCACAGCTGCTTCCGGGTATACGCTCTTTGCGTCGTATTATACGGGAGTTCTGACACACAATAATTAAGCCATTGTCTGCCGTCTGAAATGGCATTATAGCGATGTTTATATCTTCTGTTGCAGGAATATAACTGACTTTCTTTTCACATGTATTGGTGTATATGACAACTCTGAATTTTTCTGCGGACATTTTCAATCCTCTTTTAAACCAGAATATCCCGTGAGGGCATTCTTTGTGAAAAAGATGCCGGAAAAATTCCGGCACGGGGATTAAACCTGTTGTGGTTCTGAGTTATCCGGAGCGGTTACCGGTTCGCTGACATCCGGGACCTTTTCCGGGGCTGGCATGACCAGTGGACGTGTCAGGGCTGTAAGTCCTTCACCGGATAACCCCACCTCCTTCAGCAGGGAGTCGATGAGCGGAGCCTGTGTACGGTAAGCCAGAGCGGCGGTGT
>NZ_SJWV01000252.1:0-4234 GCF_004352695.1 Escherichia sp. KCJ4928 | reverse complement strand
CAGGATTACTAATAAAGGCATAAATCCACCCCGCTGATATTAACATTTAATTAACTTATAATTATATTATAATTAACTCACCCAGGGTTATTATTTTGTTAAAAATAAAGCCACATATACGTGGCTTGAGAGTGAAGATAAACGCAAAATTACCTGATGCGCTACGCTTGCCAGTGTCTACATCATCTCTGCAATATATTGAATTTGCCTGCTTTTGTAGACCGAATAAAGCGTTCATGCCGTATCCGGCATGAACAAAGCGCCCTTTGTCAACAATCTGGCCGCGCATATGTGGCTTCGGTTTGATTGCTATTCAGGCAAGCCGGTAACTGAACGTCCGTGACTGGCCGGGTAAAAAAGGCCCCGATAGATTTGAACCTTGATTTTCCTCGGTGGTAATGTGTTCATCCATCATCGTTTCTGAGCAAGAAATCACCTCGCGACTGAAAGCAACAGTCGCATCACAGGTTGCTGATTCAGCCGGATTAAACAGCCGTAAAATCACTTCTTGTCGGTCTTCAGCTTTCTTAAGTGCGCTTATCAGGCATCCCACTGGGGGCATTTTCAACAAACTATAACTTTCCGGCACGTTGAATCCGGCTTTGTTGAGCTTCATCGCATCCCATGGGATTTTGTTGTAACACTGTACTGGAGTCAGCCATGCTCGCGCCTGCTGAGCTACACCAGCGGCGGTTGGCGTACCGGTATAACTCAATAAACTTAGGCGACAAGAAAGCAGACCACGTAGTTGTGAGTCCGGGACTGGCATTTTAATTCCCGAAGGCCGCCCAGGCCTTAAAAACAGATCTTCTTTGCCCAGTAAGCCCACGCCACGCAGCAACGTAATGGCAAAGGTTTTCTTCTCTTCACCGATGACTTCAAATTCACGTAGCCCTTCGCTAAAGACAGCCATGCCGTTACGCCCTTCCTGTAAGGCTGCATAGTTGAGCATATTCCATACCGGAACCGGCGCTTCTTTCCAGCCTTCTTGCTGCCAGTTGTTCATTGCACTGTCGTTCACGGGGCGCGTTAGCGAACCAAACTGGGTATCTGCCAGAACACTATCGGTGTTAAAAGATGTAGGGATCAGGACGCGAAGGCGATGATCGTCAGCCTGGTTATCAAGGTTGATATCCACATCAATACGTCTGCTGTTATGACTCAGAGTGACAACCATCTCCACCCCTACTCTGCCCGTGGATTGCCGGACGCTTCGTTCCAACAAATTGAGCGGCACCGCCATGTCATAGCGGATAACAGCCCTGCTCTGCCAGGCCTCATGAGTAATCTCGCATTGCGGTTTCGCTGTTGCAGAAGTCATTACCCACTCTTCTTTTGCGGGTGAATAGTCATATTCATCACCATCATCAGAGCTTTCTTCAATTTGCAACACCCGGTCATAGCGCACACCGCTATCTTTATCTACCAGTTGTAGCGTTCCATCCTCATTGAGCGCAATTTGCCAGAAAGCATTTTCCAGTATCCCTTCAGCGTCACTTTTTGCCGCAATCACGTTGCCAGGCTGATTCGCTTCGATATAAAGCGTGCGATAGCCCATAGAAGGGACAATCTGGTTGATCTGTATATCAAACTCCATAAAGGGATCGTAATTACCGTAATGAACTATTTGCCGATCGATTAGGCCTGGATCGATCTCACGGGCATGGCGAATAAAATACGGTACAGGCTGACCGCGATCGTCTCGTAGATTAAACTGGCTGGCGCGCAGCCGCACAGTGGTGTTAATAACTTCTTCCCGCGGCCAGGGCATCAGGTTAAACAGCACGAGTTTGTCGGCATCACTCTGTGGCATGTTATCGGCAATTTTGCGCATGTAGAAACGCAGCAGATTATCCGCCATGTCTTCAGCCAGTTCGAAGCGGGCGACAATTTCGCGATGAACTTTGTCACTGCAACAACAACCGATACTGTCGTGGGCATGATTTTTTAAGATCTCTTTCCACATTTTCTCCAGCAAGCCGTGGTGGTATTCAAAACCCAACGTCCAGGCCAGCGTTGCCAGCGGTTCCAGCAGATTAACAATCTTATTTTCAATACGTGCGTGGGCAATTTTGATATCCATGCGCGTGGAACCGATGGTGCGATGTACGCGCATATATTTGCCATCGATAAATTCACCTTTCAGGGTGGCCAGACTTTCACGCTGCGCTTCGATCTTCTCAAATACCTCTTCAAAGCGGCTCATCACAAACTTACGTTGAGGGTAGATCTCACGTAGCTTATCCATCACTTCGAAGATATTTTGCTGCAATGGCATCTGGTCATGCCCATTCGGCAGCAAAATCTCTTTGGTTACAGACGCTTTTTCCAGCACGTCAAAATAACTGTCGAGGCGTTTACGTAATCCGTTTTCGTCGGCAGGTAAGTACTTACCGATGGCGTAGCCCAGCGGCAGCACCTGCGCCGTCACTTCGCTACCGTCACTGCTTTGCCACAAAAACTCGGTTTTATCAGTACCGTGGCGCTCCGAACATCCGCGCCAGAACATGGTGCGGGTAATGCCAAATCCATTGTAGATATGCGGCAGTTGCCCGGACATGCCAAAGGAATCTGGTAAATAACCTATTTTCATCGGCTCGCCAAACGCGAGGCAGTCACGCATTCCGTACATCAGATTACGGACGATGGATTCCGCAGAAACAATCGTGGTATCGGTCTGGGTATACCAGGGGCCGATAATCAACTTGCCGGCTTCTACCTGTTTCTTCACGCGGTCTTTGTTTTCCGGTTTCACCGCGAAATAATCTTCGAGGATCGCCGTTTGCCCGTCGAGTACGTAATATTTGTATTCGTTGTCCTGTTCCAGTCGGCACAGGATCTCTTCCATATTATTGACCAGCAGAATGCGTGACTCTTCGGTGGTGAAATACCACTCCCGATCCCAATGCATATGCGGGGTGATGTGAACGCGAGATACCGCTTTCATCGTCGTTTCCTTTTTGTTTATGGCATTACGCCATCAGTCAGATAGTTGCCATGCTTAACCGCGTGACGCCGCCAGATCAGGAGAATTGCAGTCGAGATTGCAGCCCCCACCAATGCCGCACCAAACCAGCCAATTGCCGCCATAACACCGCCCGCGCCATTATCATGAAGTAAAAAGAGCGAGAAAATGCCGGCACCGGGTGTCGAAAGGCCGATATTCATCGCACCGACAATAGCGCCCGTTACCATAGAGCCCAGCACAAACGAACCAATAACCCGCAGCGGATCTTCAATCGCCATCGGGATCGCCCCTTCGGTAATACCTGCCAGCCCTAACAGCCAGGTGGATTTCCCGGTCTCAATTTCAAACTCTTTAAACAGGCGCGGTGCGAGCATCGTGGAAGCGGTTACGGTAAATGCCGAAACCATTTTGACGGAGGCGAAAATGGCATACGGGCCGTAAACGCCGTTCGCCATTGCGCCCAGGCAGAATGCATAAGCGGCTTTGTTCACTGGCCCTCCAAGGTCAAAGGAACACATAAAACCGAGAATGGCACCCAGCAACAGCGCGTTACTTCCTGACAGACCGTTCAGCCAGGCGGTAAGCGAGTTATTGATCCAGGCGACAGGTTCTCCCACCACAAACAGCATCAGACTGCCCGCTCCCAACGTACCGAGCACCGGGTAGAGATAAAAAGTCAGGAATCCATTGAATTTACTGCTAAGACGCAAGTGATTTTTCACCCAGCGCATCAAGTAACCGGCTATCAATCCGCCAACGACCGCGCCGAGAAACCCGGAGCCGATCATGTTGGCGGCAAGTCCAGCCGCAAAGCCTGGCGCTAACGCCGGTTTATCTGCCAGAGAATAGGCGGTATAGGCCGCGAGCACCGGTACCATCAAAATTCCGAGCAGCCCGCCGCCCAGCTTGCGGTACATCCACAGCCAGGAGTTTTCTTCATTAAACAGATCTTGTAGCCCGAAGATTTGCGACAGTAATACCGCGACCGCCAGCACCGTGCCCCCCGCGACAATCAACGGTACGGCAAAAGAGATTCCGCTCAACAGTGCCTGTTTCAGCTCCGTTTTGACACTTTTCACCGGTTGCGTATCTTGCTGTACGGTACGCGTCTCATCGCTACGCTTGAGGGTAAGCGCTTGTTGGATCAACGCTTCTGCATGGCGAATCGGCTCGGCAACAGGCACTGAAAGCGCGGGAATGCCATTAAAACGCTCACTCTCCTTGATGGCGACTTCAGCCGCAAAAATACAGGCGGTTGCACTATTG
>NZ_SJWV01000251.1:0-4238 GCF_004352695.1 Escherichia sp. KCJ4928 | reverse complement strand
GTAAAAATCGCGGAAGGGATGAAAAAAACAGCGCCTGACGGCGCTGTGTCTGGCATGCCTGCAATCCGGGAAACCGGACCAGGAAAAAACTTGCAGGCCATAACAGTATCTACATTAATTCTGCAATTTATTGAATTTGCAAACTTTTGTAGGCCGGATAAGGCGTTCGCGCCGCATCCGGCATGGACAAAGCGGACTTTGTCAGCAATATGAGGCGGATTTCTTCCGCCTTTTTAATCCTTCAACATATACCCGCAAGTTATAGCCAATCTTTTTTTATTCTTTAATGTTTGGTTAACCTTCTGGCACGCTTTGCTCATCACAACACAACATAAGAGAGTCGGGCGATGAACAAGTGGGGCGTAGGGTTAACATTTTTGCTGGCGGCAACCAGCGTTATGGCAAAGGATATTCAGCTTCTTAACGTTTCATATGATCCAACGCGCGAATTGTACGAACAGTACAACAAGGCATTCAGCGCCCACTGGAAACAGCAAACTGGTGATAACGTGGTGATTCGTCAGTCACACGGTGGTTCAGGTAAACAAGCGACGTCGGTAATCAACGGTATTGAAGCTGATGTTGTCACGCTGGCTCTGGCCTATGACGTGGACGCAATTGCGGAACGCGGGCGGATTGATAAAGAGTGGATCAAACGTCTGCCGGATAACTCCGCACCGTACACTTCCACCATTGTTTTCCTGGTGCGTAAGGGCAATCCGAAGCAGATCCATGACTGGAACGATCTGATTAAACCGGGTGTTTCGGTGATCACGCCTAATCCGAAAAGCTCTGGTGGCGCACGCTGGAACTACCTGGCTGCCTGGGGCTACGCGCTGCATCACAACAACAACGATCAGGCAAAAGCACAGGATTTTGTTCGGGCACTGTATAAAAACGTCGAAGTTCTGGATTCTGGCGCGCGCGGCTCCACTAACACCTTTGTCGAGCGCGGGATTGGCGATGTACTGATCGCCTGGGAAAACGAAGCTCTGCTGGCAGCGAATGAACTGGGGAAAGATAAATTCGAAATCGTCACGCCGAGTGAGTCTATCCTCGCAGAGCCAACCGTGTCGGTGGTCGATAAAGTGGTCGAGAAAAAAGGCACCAAAGAGGTGGCGGAAGCCTACCTGAAATATCTCTACTCGCCAGAAGGTCAGGAAATTGCCGCGAAAAACTACTACCGTCCGCGCGACGCTGAGGTGGCGAAAAAGTACGAAAATGCGTTTCCAAAGCTGAAGTTATTCACCATTGATGAAGAGTTCGGCGGCTGGACGAAAGCGCAAAAAGAGCATTTTGCTAACGGCGGTACGTTCGATCAGATCAGCAAACGCTGATTTCCCCAGGATAATTATCAAACCCGGTGGTTTCTCGCGACCGGGTTTTTTATTTGTCACGATTTTGCGTTACCCTTGCATCTCTTTGAGGTACAGGGAAAAAAAGATGAAAAAAGCGGGTCTTCTTTTTTTGGTGATGATAGTTATCGCCGTTGTGGCTGCCGGTATTGGTTACTGGAAATTAACCGGTGAAGAGTCGGATACATTACGTAAGATTGTCCTTGAGGAATGTTTGCCCAATCAGCAGCAAAATCAAAATCCTTCGCCATGTGCGGAAGTCAAACCCAATGCCGGATACGTGGTTTTAAAAGATCTTAATGGTCCACTGCAATATCTGTTGATGCCAACGTATCGTATTAACGGTACTGAAAGTCCTTTGTTGACCGATCCTTCAACGCCGAACTTCTTTTGGTTGGCCTGGCAGGCGCGTGATTTTATGAGCAAAAAATACGGCCAGCCGGTTCCCGATCGCGCGGTTTCTTTGGCGATCAACTCCCGCACCGGGCGTACGCAAAACCATTTTCATATTCATATCTCTTGTATTCGTCCTGATGTGCGCGAACAACTGGATAACAATCTGGCGAACATCAGCAGCCGCTGGTTGCCACTGCCAGGTGGTTTGCGCGGGCATGAATACCTGGCGCGTCGGGTAACGGAAAGCGAACTGGTACAACGCAGCCCATTTATGATGCTGGCAGAAGAAGTACCTGAGGCGCGGGAACATATGGGAAGCTACGGGCTGGCGATGGTACGGCAGAGTGATAACTCATTTGTATTGCTGGCGACACAACGAAATCTACTGACGCTTAACCGTGCTTCAGCCGAGGAAATTCAGGATCATCAGTGTGAGATTTTGCGTTAAGGCGAAGAGTTAAGGAAAGTAAGTGCCGGATATGAAATCCGGCACCTGTCAGACTTAAGCCTGTTTAGCCGCTTCTGCAGCTTTAACGATCACTGCGAAAGCGTCAGCTTTCAGAGAAGCACCGCCAACCAGCGCGCCGTCGATATCTGGCTGAGCAAACAGTTCTGCAGCGTTAGACGCGTTTACAGAGCCGCCGTACTGAATGATCACTTGTTCAGCGATGTTAGCGTCAACTTTAGCGATGTGGTCACGGATGAATTTGTGAACAGCCTGTGCCTGAGCCGGAGTTGCAGATTTGCCAGTACCGATTGCCCATACAGGTTCGTAAGCGATAACCGCACCTTCGAATGCCGCAGCACCCTGAGTTTTCAGTACCGCGTCGATCTGACGTGCGCAAACTTCTTCAGTTTTGCCCGCTTCGTTTTCAGCTTCGGTTTCACCGATGCACAGAACCGGAGTCAGGCCCTGCTCTTTCAGCACCGCGAATTTTTTCGCAATCAGTTCGTCAGACTCTTTGTGGTAAGTACGACGTTCAGAGTGGCCGATGATGATGTACTGAGCGCCGATGTCTTTCAGCATAGCGGCAGAAGTTTCACCGGTGAATGCGCCGGACAGGTTCAGGTCCACGTTTTGCGCACCCAGCATGATGTGGCTGCCTTCAGCTTCGCGCTTCGCCATATCGATGTACATTTCCGGTGGTGCGATTGCAACCGCACAGCCAGCAACACCTGCCAGCTCTTTACGCAGGTTAGAAACCAGCTCGTGAACCATGTGGCGGCTGCCGTTCAGTTTCCAGTTACCCATCACTAAAGGATGTCGCATTTTAATTCTCCACGCTTATAAGCGAATAAAGGAAGATGGCCGCCCCGCAGGGCAGCAGGTCTGTGAAACAGTATAGAGATTCATCGGCACAAAGGCTTTGCTTTTTGTCATTTATTCAAACCTTCAAGCGATTCAGATAGCGCCAGCTTAATCGGTTCAACAGCGAAGGTCAGCCCCTTTTCGCCGTTGTCCGCGACAACATAACGCAGTGCACCTTCTGTCTCGGTGTAATAACGTTTGTTTTTCCCCGCCGTTAGCAGCGACTGCAGTTTTTTCTGGCTTTGTGTTTTGGTCATTAATGGGGTGAGTGTGCGGATCACTGCTGCCATGTATTCCTGAGCTTTCGCTTTCGCTGCTTTTTGCTCTGGCCCCTGGATGGGTAGCCAGGTCATTTGAATGCTTTTGATTTTTAAGGTACCGCGCTCCAGCGCTGTAGAAGCATACAAGTTCTCGTTAATTTTACTTGCAGCACGAGTGAGATTGGCTTTGTCGGGACTGCTGTCGATGGCACGAAATTCGTTCAGTGGCAGGCTGGGATTCTGGCTGTTAAAGTCTTCTCGAAACTGGCTGATGGAGAGATCGAAAGTAGGGGCTCCAGCCAGCAGATAAGGCGCGGTCGTTGCCGTATCTGGTGTTTGTGCATGCGCCGTTGTTGTAACGGTTAATGCAGAACATAAGAGAAAAAACAGCGTACACCCTGGCTTCATTGACAGTACCTTTTGTTATGACTGGCTCCGATTAAAACGATATCTGTCGCCCTTGTCAAAAGGGTAGAATCCTGGAAAAGACAACCATCAAGGAACTTACATGACCATACAGCAATGGTTATTCTCATTTAAAGGGCGTATTGGACGCCGTGATTTTTGGATTTGGATAGGCCTGTGGTTCGCAGGCATGCTGGTGCTTTTCTCACTGGCGGGTAAAAATTTACTCGATATTCAGACCGCGGCGTTTTGCCTTGTGTGCTTGCTTTGGCCAACAGCGGCAGTAACCGTTAAGCGCTTGCATGATCGCGGGCGTTCCGGCGCATGGGCATTTCTGATGATTGTGGCGTGGATGCTGCTGGCGGGTAACTGGGCGATTTTACCGGGTGTCTGGCAATGGGCGGTGGGGCGTTTTGTCCCGACGTTGATTCTGGTGATGATGCTTATCGATCTTGGAGCGTTCATTGGCACACAAGGCGAAAATAAATATGGTAAAGATACCCAGGATGTGAA
>NZ_SJWV01000250.1:0-4245 GCF_004352695.1 Escherichia sp. KCJ4928 | reverse complement strand
GGCTAAGAGGACTGTCCTCTAAGCTGACGGCACCAAAAATAGCGAAGCCTGGATTTTCGTCTCACTGACAATACCTTGATCTACAAACTAATTAATAAATAGTTAATTAACGCCCATCATTGTACAATGAACTGTACAAAAGAGGAGATTGACATGCGTACAATTAGCTACAGCGAAGCGCGTCAGAATTTGTCGGCAACAATGATGAAAGCCGTTGAAGATCATGCCCCGATCCTTATTACTCGTCAGAATGGAGAGGCTTGTGTTCTGATGTCACTCGAAGAATACAACTCGCTGGAAGAGACGGCTTATCTACTGCGCTCCCCCGCTAACGCCCGGAGATTGATGGACTCAATCGATAGCCTGAAATCAGGCAAAGGAACAGAAAAGGACATTATTGAGTGAAACTAATCTGGTCTGAGGAATCATGGGATGATTATCTGTACTGGCAGGAAACAGATAAGCGAATTGTTAAAAAGATCAATGAACTTATCAAAGATACCCGCAGAACGCCATTTGAAGGTAAGGGGAAGCCAGAACCCCTGAAACATAATTTGTCAGGTTTCTGGTCCCGACGCATTACAGAGGAGCACCGTCTGGTATACGCGGTTACCGACGATTCACTGCTCATTGCAGCATGTCGTTATCA
This sequence comes from Escherichia sp. KCJ4928, assembly GCF_004352695.1. Taxonomy (NCBI): domain Bacteria; kingdom Pseudomonadati; phylum Pseudomonadota; class Gammaproteobacteria; order Enterobacterales; family Enterobacteriaceae; genus Escherichia; species Escherichia sp. KCJ4928. Next base: position 3,596 of record NZ_SJWV01000250.1, on the reverse strand, counting down.
TTATTGAACAGATTCATTCATAGAATGAATTGTCAGTTTTGATACGCTAGCGTAGCCTTATAGATCTAAGGTGTATCAGGAGATAACGGATGAAAAAGGTCGCAATTGTCGGGTTAGGGTGGTTAGGCATGCCGCTGGCGATGTCACTTTCAGCGCGAGGCTGGCAAGTCACCGGGAGTAAAACCACACAAGATGGTGTCGAAGCGGCCCGAATGAGTGGCATTGATAGCTATCTGCTTCGCATGGAGCCTGAGTTAGTTTGCGATTCTGACGATCTGGATGCCCTGATGGATGTCGATGCGCTGGTCATTACGCTTCCGGCACGTCGTAGCGGCCCCGGCGATGAGTTCTATTTACAAGCGGTACAAGAGTTAGTGGATAGCGCGCTGGCCCATCGTATTCCCCGCATTATTTTTACCAGCTCAACATCTGTCTATGGCGACGCGCAAGGCACGGTGAAAGAAACTACCCCGCGTAATCCGGTAACCAACAGTGGACGAGTATTAGAAGAACTCGAAGACTGGCTGCACAATTTACCCGGTACTTCGGTCGATATTCTGCGTCTTGCGGGGCTGGTCGGACCGGGACGTCATCCCGGACGCTTCTTTGCCGGAAAAACCGCGCCTGATGGTGAACATGGTGTTAATTTAGTCCATTTAGAAGATGTTATTGGCGCTATCACTCTGTTGTTACAGGCACCTAAAGGCGGACACATCTATAATATATGTGCGCCAGCTCACCCTGCGCGTAATGTTTTCTATCCGCAGATGGCCCGTTTACTGGGGCTGGAGCCTCCGCAGTTCAGAAATAGTCTGGACAGCGGCAAAGGTAAGATTATTGATGGCAGTCGGATTTGTAATGAACTGGGATTTGAATACCAGTATCCCGATCCGCTGGTAATGCCGCTGGAGTAAACGATCACGCCAGCAGGACGCCGCATGCACTGCAAGGGGGCGTGTATGAAACCACTGCTGGATGTGTTGATGATCCTCGATGCCTTAGAAAAAGAAGGCAGTTTTGCGGCGGCGTCGGCCAAACTCTATAAGACGCCGTCCGCTCTGAGTTACACCGTTCACAAGCTGGAAAGCGACCTTAATATTCAATTGCTTGATCGTAGCGGTCACCGCGCTAAATTCACCCGCACCGGAAAAATGTTATTAGAGAAGGGGCGGGAAGTTCTGCATACCGTGCGAGAACTGGAAAAGCAGGCGATCAAACTGCATGAAGGCTGGGAAAACGAACTGGTGATTGGCGTGGACGACACGTTTCCTTTTTCTCTGCTTGCGCCACTGATTGAAGCTTTTTATCAACATCATAGCGTGACGCGCCTGAAGTTTATCAATGGCGTACTCGGTGGTTCCTGGGATGCCCTGACTCAGGGGCGAGCGGATATTATTGTTGGCGCGATGCATGAGCCACCAACTTCCAGTGAGTTTGGTTTCTCGCGGTTGGGCGATTTGGAGCAAGTCTTTGCGGTCGCGCCTCATCATCCGCTAGCCCAGGAAGAAGAACCGTTAAACCGTCGTATCATTAAACGATATCGGGCGATTGTGGTGGGGGACACTGCGCAGGCCGGCGCTTCTACGGCCTCACAACTTCTCGACGAACAAGAAGCCATTACCGTTTTCGATTTTAAAACCAAGCTGGAGCTGCAAATTAGCGGCCTCGGCTGCGGCTATTTACCCCGTTATCTGGCGCAACGTTTTCTCGATAGTGGCGCGTTAATCGAGAAGAAAGTGGTCGCCCAAACTCTCTTTGAACCCGTCTGGATTGGCTGGAATGAACAGACCGCAGGGCTTGCCAGCGGCTGGTGGCGGGATGAAATTTTAGCAAATAGTGCGATCGCCGGTGTTTATGCAAAATCTGATGACGGAAAATCAGCCATTTAAAGAAAAATTATTATGACAAGCCTCTCATTCTCTTGTCATTTCCCCCCCATTTAGGCACAATGCGCCGCTGTCAAAAAATGACTAAAAACCGACGTTTCATCAGCGTCGGTTATTTTTTGCTTCAAACCAATCATTCATACCAAGAGGCCGGGCTTCGTACCGGATAGATATTTACTAAAAATCGACAGTTGTTGTCGCTGAGGAATCCAAAAAAATGGGGCAATTTTTTGCTTACGCGACGGTTATCACCGTAAAGGAGAATGACCATGTCGCATAACGTTACTCCAAACACCTCTCGCGTGGAATTGCGTAAAACGCTTACGTTAGTTCCGGTTGTAATGATGGGTCTTGCCTATATGCAGCCGATGACGCTGTTTGATACTTTTGGTATCGTTTCAGGCCTCACGGATGGTCATGTGCCGACAGCCTATGCGTTCGCATTGATTGCGATCCTGTTTACGGCTCTGAGCTACGGGAAGCTGGTTCGCCGCTATCCTTCTGCTGGCTCTGCATATACTTACGCCCAGAAATCCATTAGCCCGACTGTCGGCTTTATGGTGGGTTGGTCTTCTCTGCTCGACTATCTGTTCGCGCCGATGATCAACATTCTGCTGGCGAAAATCTATTTTGAAGCTCTGGTGCCTTCCATCCCATCGTGGATGTTTGTGGTGGCGCTGGTGGCCTTTATGACCGCCTTTAACCTGCGTAGTCTGAAATCCGTAGCGAACTTCAACACTGTAATTGTCGTGTTGCAGGTAGTGCTGATCGCGGTGATTCTGGGCATGGTTGTTTATGGCGTATTTGAAGGTGAAGGCGCTGGTACGCTGGCGAGCACTCGTCCGTTCTGGTCTGGCGATGCGCATGTTATCCCGATGATTACCGGGGCGACAATCCTGTGCTTCTCCTTTACCGGCTTTGACGGCATCAGCAACCTGTCGGAAGAAACCAAAGATGCAGAGCGCGTAATCCCGCGTGCGATTTTCCTGACCGCGCTGATTGGCGGCATGATCTTTATCTTTGCAACTTACTTCCTGCAGCTGTACTTCCCGGATATCTCTCGCTTTAAAGATCCGGATGCGTCACAGCCTGAAATCATGCTGTACGTTGCGGGTAAAGCGTTCCAGGTTGGCGCGCTGATCTTCTCCACCATTACCGTACTGGCGTCCGGTATGGCGGCGCATGCAGGCGTAGCGCGTCTGATGTACGTAATGGGTCGTGACGGCGTATTCCCGAAAAGCTTCTTCGGTTATGTACACCCGAAATGGCGTACTCCGGCGATGAACATCATCCTGGTTGGCGCGATTGCCCTGCTGGCAATCAACTTCGACCTGGTAATGGCTACAGCGCTGATTAACTTTGGTGCGTTGGTGGCGTTCACCTTCGTTAACCTGTCGGTCATCTCGCAGTTCTGGATCCGTGAGAAGCGTAATAAGACGCTGAAAGATCACTTCCAGTATCTGTTCCTGCCGATGTGTGGTGCGCTGACCGTTGGTGCGCTGTGGGTTAACCTGGAAGAAAGCTCAATGGTTCTGGGTCTGATCTGGGCGGCTATCGGTCTGATTTACCTGGCTTGCGTCACCAAGAGTTTCCGTAACCCGGTTCCGCAGTACGAAGACGTAGCGTAATCATCTTTTGTAATAATAAACCGGAGTCGAATGAATATTTGGCTCCGGTTTTTTTATTCTTTTTTATCGACATCCTCATTAA
>NZ_SJWV01000024.1:0-39559 GCF_004352695.1 Escherichia sp. KCJ4928 | reverse complement strand
GTATTCAGTCTGGTAATCATCCAAGGAAAGCTTATCAGAAGGGTGATGACCCCAATTAGTAGAACATATATTTTCGATAAAAGCACCGATGACTTTTTCATGAAGTTCTACAGAACGCGAGAAACAGATGGTTCTGCGGGCCAGACGTTTGATTCGGGTTCTCAGGGTCAGATTGTTACGCTCAATGTGCTGAGTAAAAATCTTACCAGTCAGATGCTTCTCCTTCGGTAACTCTCTAGCGTAACTACCCCATTCGTCAGTGGTCAACATGCCGATGGTAAAAGGGTAAGCAGCGCCCGCAATTCACGACAGGTTTCGTCAGTCCGGGGGCCAAAAGTGTAGGCCAGAACACCACCAGTTTTCGTGTTGTACACGTACCAGAGCCAGTGCTGTCGCGCTTTACTGCCGACAAAGCTCCATTGCTGACTAAGTTTGCAGATGAGTGCCACATCAGCATGAGCGACCGGGGATGACGTTATTCTTCGTGGCGAGAGTTTTTTAAAGTTCGGATGACTGTATTAATGCCGATTTTCAGCGTACGGGCAGTATCGCGAACCCCGGCACCGTTGAAAGTCATTTCAGCGATTTGGTCTTTAACTCCCGGTTTACGGGGCTCGTAACAGTAACTGAGCTGAAATACCCGGTGACAGTCACGGCCGCGGAATCGATCATGTCTTTTTGGGTTCTGCCCGTGACGGTAAACCTGAACGGACTGGCAACGGGGGCAATGAAGGTTAACTGTGACCATGAAACAACCTTAAAAGCGAGTATTATATCCTTAATTCAACTAATTGGAGGCATCACCGTTTACCGGAGCGACAGCTTGCGGAAAGGTCGTGCAACTACAAAGCAACAAACAGACTACGGCGGGAATTATTTTTTTCATCATCCATTACCACGAAAACAGCGGCCACTCTTTGGCAACCGTGGTGAGTTGTGGCGCGTCGAAAACGGCTTGTGGTGAAACTACCGTTTCCTCAAGCGGAATATTTTTACCGTAGCGTTCTTTGAGCTTCGCCTGGACCAGCGGGTTGCTGAGATCAAACTCTTTCAACTTCTGCTGTTCGCCCACGCGCATTCCCAGCGCGTTCTGGTAAACCTTCCACACCACTTCCGAACAGTACTGGCGATCGTCGCTCCATGAGAAGCTGAAATCATACGGTTTACCGAGATAACGTTTTGCCGTTTGCGCCAGTTTTTGCTGTTGTTCAACACTCAGTCCGCCTTCAACGCGGCGAACGACGTATTTGCCCTTTTCACCATGGGCAATCCACTGCTTGAGCGGGGTGTATTTCACCGGGCCGACCGCTTCAAAAACGTAGGGCTTTTTGTTACGCATCACCAGCATACCGGTGTGGCTGTAATCGGAATGGGTCGCCAGTTGGATCGCTTTACTTTGCGATGAGCGAGAGATCTGAAAGATGATGTCGCCAGTTTGCGGCTGCCAGGCAAAGGCAGGCACAGAAACCAGCAGGCTGAGGATCAGTAGCCTGATTTTCATCGTTAAACGTCCTTGTATGAAAAAAGCGGCTGGTTAACTCCGCGCCGCTCTTTTCCGCTTTAGTATTCCCACGTCTCCGGGTTAATCCCCATCTCACGCATGATCTCTTTTGCCGCTTCCGGGATTTCGTCGCTGCGCTCTTTACGCAGATCGGCATCATCCGGCAAAGGTTGCCCGGTAAAGGCATGCAGAAACGCTTCGCACAGCAGCTCGCTGTTGGTAGCGTGACGCAGGTTGTTCACCTGACGACGCGTGCGTTCATCGGTGAGGATTTTTAACACCTTAAGAGGAATGGAAACCGTAATCTTTTTGACTTGTTCACTCTTCTTGCCGTGCTCAGCGTATGGGCTGATATATTCGCCGCTCCATTCAGCCATGAGATACTTAATCCTCTTCGTCAATAAATTGAGACCAGACCACACAATTTATGTGGGTACTGACCGTAAACCCGCATAGTTTACCGTACAGGCGTTACCGTGACATCGTGTAATGCACCTGTCGGCGTGATAATGCATATAATTTTAACGGCTATTTGGGATTTGCTCAATCTATACGCAAAGAAGTTTAGATGTCCAGATGTATTGACGTCCATTAACACAATGTTTACTCTGGTGCCTGACATTTCACCGACAAAGCCCAGGGAACTTCATCACATGACGCGTAAACAGGCCACCATCGCAGTGCGTAGCGGGTTAAATGACGACGAACAGTATGGTTGCGTTGTCCCACCGATCCATCTTTCCAGCACATATAACTTTACCGGATTTAATGAACCGCGCGCGCATGATTACTCGCGTCGCGGCAACCCAACGCGCGATGTGGTTCAGCGTGCGCTGGCAGAACTGGAAGGCGGTGCTGGTGCAGTACTTACTAATACCGGCATGTCCGCGATTCACCTGGTAACGACCGTCTTTTTGAAACCTGGCGATCTGCTGGTTGCGCCGCACGACTGCTACGGCGGTAGCTATCGCCTGTTCGACAGCCTGGCGAAACGCGGTTGCTATCGCGTGTTGTTTGTTGATCAAGGCGATGAACAGGCATTACGGGCAGCGCTGGCAGAAAAACCCAAACTGGTACTGGTAGAAAGCCCAAGTAATCCATTGTTACGCGTCGTGGATATTGCGAAAATCTGCCATCTGGCAAGGGAAGTCGGGGCGGTGAGCGTGGTGGATAACACCTTCTTAAGCCCGGCATTACAAAATCCGCTGGCATTAGGTGCCGATCTGGTGTTGCATTCATGCACGAAATATCTGAACGGTCACTCAGACGTGGTGGCTGGCGTGGTGATTGCTAAAGATCCGGACGTTGTCACCGAACTGGCCTGGTGGGCAAACAATATTGGCGTGACGGGCGGCGCGTTTGACAGCTATCTGCTGCTACGCGGGTTGCGAACTCTGGTGCCGCGTATGGAGCTGGCGCAGCGCAACGCGCAGGCGATTGTGAAATATCTGCAAAGCCAGCCGTTGGTGAAAAAACTGTATCACCCGTCGCTGCCGGAAAATCAGGGGCATGAAATTGCCGCGCGCCAGCAAAAAGGCTATGGCGCAATGTTGAGTTTTGAACTGGATGGCGATGAGCAGACGCTGCGTCGTTTCCTGGGTGGACTGTCGTTGTTTACGCTGGCGGAATCATTAGGGGGAGTGGAAAGTTTAATCTCTCACGCCGCAACCATGACACATGCAGGCATGGCACCAGAAGCGCGTGCTGCCGCCGGGATCTCCGAGACGCTGCTGCGTATCTCCACCGGTATTGAAGATGGCGAAGATTTAATTGCCGACCTGGAAAATGGCTTCCGGGCTGCAAACAAGGGGTAAAAATGAGTGTGATTGCGCAGGCAGGGGCGAAAGGTCGTCAACTGCATAAATTTGGTGGCAGTAGTCTGGCTGATGTGAAGTGTTATTTGCGTGTCGCGGGCATTATGGCGGAGTACTCTCAGCCTGACGATATGATGGTGGTTTCCGCCGCCGGTAGCACCACTAACCAGTTGATTAACTGGTTGAAACTAAGCCAGACCGATCGTCTCTCTGCGCATCAGGTTCAACAAACGCTGCGTCGCTATCAGTGCGATCTGATTAGCGGCCTGCTACCCGCCGAAGAAGCCGATAGCCTCATTAGCGCTTTTGTCAGCGATCTGGAGCGCCTGGCGGCACTGCTCGACAGCGGTATTAACGACGCGGTGTATGCGGAAGTGGTGGGCCACGGTGAAGTGTGGTCGGCGCGCCTGATGTCTGCGGTGCTTAATCAACAAGGGCTGCCAGCGGCCTGGCTTGATGCCCGCGAGTTTTTACGCGCTGAACGCGCTGCGCAACCGCAGGTTGATGAAGGGCTTTCTTACCCGCTGCTGCAACAATTGCTGGTGCAACATCCGGGCAAACGCCTGGTAGTGACCGGATTTATCAGCCGCAACAATGCCGGTGAAACGGTGCTGCTGGGGCGTAACGGTTCCGACTATTCCGCGACACAAATCGGTGCGCTGGCGGGTGTTTCTCGTGTAACCATCTGGAGCGACGTCGCCGGGGTATACAGTGCCGACCCGCGTAAAGTGAAAGATGCCTGCCTGCTGCCGTTGCTGCGTCTGGATGAGGCCAGCGAACTGGCGCGTCTGGCGGCTCCCGTTCTTCACGCCCGTACTTTACAGCCGGTTTCTGGCAGCGAAATCGACCTGCAGCTGCGCTGTAGCTACACGCCGGATCAAGGCTCCACCCGCATTGAACGCGTGCTGGCCTCCGGTACTGGTGCGCGTATTGTCACCAGCCACGATGATGTCTGCTTGATTGAGTTTCAGGTGTCCGCCAGCCAGGATTTCAAACTGGCGCATAAAGAGATCGACCAGATCCTGAAACGCGCGCAGGTGCGTCCACTGGCAGTTGGCGTGCATAACGATCGCCAGTTGCTGCAATTTTGCTACACCTCAGAAGTGGCCGACAGTGCGCTGAAAATCCTCGACGAAGCGGGATTACCTGGCGAACTGCGCCTGCGTCAGGGGCTGGCGCTGGTGGCGATGGTCGGGGCGGGTGTCACCCGTAACCCGCTGCATTGCCACCGCTTCTGGCAGCAACTGAAAGGCCAGCCGGTCGAATTTACCTGGCAGTCCGATGACGGCATCAGCCTGGTGGCAGTACTGCGCACCGGCCCGACCGAAAGCCTGATTCAGGGGCTGCATCAGTCCGTCTTCCGCGCAGAAAAACGCATCGGCCTGGTATTGTTCGGTAAGGGCAATATCGGTTCCCGTTGGCTGGAACTGTTCGCCCGTGAGCAGAGCACGCTTTCGGCACGTACCGGCTTTGAGTTTGTGCTGGCAGGTGTGGTGGACAGCCGCCGCAGCCTGTTGAGCTATGACGGGCTGGACGCCAGCCGCGCGTTAGCCTTCTTCAACGATGAAGCGGTTGAGCAGGATGAAGAGTCGTTGTTCCTGTGGATGCGCGCCCATCCGTATGATGATTTAGTGGTGCTGGACGTTACCGCCAGCCAGCAGCTTGCTGATCAGTATCTTGATTTCGCCAGCCACGGTTTCCACGTTATCAGCGCCAACAAACTGGCGGGAGCCAGCGACAGCAATAAATATCGCCAGATCCACGACGCCTTCGAAAAAACCGGGCGTCACTGGCTGTACAATGCCACCGTCGGTGCGGGCTTGCCGATCAACCACACCGTGCGCGATCTGATCGACAGCGGCGATACTATTTTGTCGATCAGCGGGATCTTCTCCGGCACGCTCTCCTGGCTGTTCCTGCAATTCGACGGTAGCGTGCCGTTTACCGAGCTGGTGGATCAGGCGTGGCAGCAGGGCTTAACCGAGCCTGATCCGCGTGACGACCTCTCCGGCAAAGACGTAATGCGCAAGCTGGTAATTCTGGCGCGTGAAGCGGGTTACAACATTGAACCGGACCAGGTACGTGTGGAATCGCTGGTGCCTGCTCATTGCGAAGGCGGCAGCATCGACCATTTCTTTGAAAATGGCGATGAACTTAACGAGCAGATGGTGCAACGGCTGGAAGCGGCCCGCGAAATGGGGCTGGTGCTGCGCTACGTGGCGCGTTTCGATGCCAATGGCAAAGCGCGTGTGGGCGTGGAAGCGGTGCGTGAAGACCATCCGCTGGCATCACTGCTGCCATGCGATAACGTCTTTGCCATCGAAAGCCGCTGGTACCGCGATAATCCGCTGGTGATCCGTGGGCCTGGCGCTGGGCGCGACGTCACCGCCGGGGCGATTCAGTCGGATATCAACCGGCTGGCACAGTTGTTGTAATTTCAGAAATTTAATAATGCCCGATACTCATGTTTTCGGGTCTATGGTTTCTAATGAAATATATTGAATTATCATAGGATTAGGCCGGATTAAGCGTTTACGACGAATCCGGCAAGAAGCAATAAGTACATGGTTAGTTTATATTTGCAGTCCGGTTTGCTTTGCATACCGGATTTTCTTTTTCTTACCATCCTGAAGTTTTTTCATCTTCCCTGATTTTTCCTCACCATCATTGGTCATTTTTCGGTTGACGCCCTTCGGCTTTTCCTTCATCTTTACATCTGGACGTCTAAATGGATAGATGTGTACAACACAACATATAACTACAAGCGATTGATGAGGTAAGGTATGAGCTTTTTTCACGCCAGCCAGCGGGATGCCCTGAATCAGAGCCTGGCAGAAGTCCAGGGGCAGATTAACGTTTCGTTCGAGTTTTTCCCGCCGCGTACCAGTGAAATGGAGCAGACCCTGTGGAACTCCATCGATCGCCTTAGCAGCCTGAAACCGAAGTTTGTATCGGTGACCTATGGCGCGAACTCCGGCGAGCGCGACCGTACGCACAGCATTATTAAAGGCATTAAAGATCGCACTGGTCTGGAAGCGGCACCGCATCTTACTTGCATTGATGCGACGCCCGACGAGTTGCGCACCATTGCACGCGACTACTGGAATAATGGTATTCGTCATATCGTGGCGCTGCGTGGCGATCTGCCGCCGGGAAGTGGTAAGCCAGAAATGTATGCTTCTGACCTGGTGACGCTATTAAAAGAAGTGGCAGATTTCGATATCTCCGTGGCGGCGTATCCGGAAGTTCACCCGGAAGCAAAAAGCGCTCAGGCGGATTTGCTTAATCTGAAACGCAAAGTCGATGCCGGAGCCAACCGCGCGATTACTCAGTTCTTCTTCGATGTCGAAAGCTACCTGCGTTTTCGTGACCGCTGTGTATCGGCGGGCATTGATGTGGAAATTATTCCGGGAATTTTGCCGGTATCTAACTTTAAACAGGCGAAGAAATTTGCCGATATGACCAACGTGCGTATTCCGGCGTGGATGGCGCAAATGTTCGACGGCCTGGATGATGATGCCGAAACCCGCAAACTGGTGGGCGCGAATATTGCCATGGATATGGTGAAGATTTTAAGCCGTGAAGGAGTGAAAGATTTCCACTTCTATACGCTTAACCGCGCTGAAATGAGTTACGCGATTTGCCATACGCTGGGTGTTCGACCTGGTTTATAAATAGTGTGGCTTTTGTGAAAATCACACAGTGATCACAAATTTTAAACAGAGCACAAAATGCTGCCTCGAAATGAGGGCGGGAAAATAAGGTTGTCAGCCTTGTTTTCTCCCTCATTACTTGAAGGATATGAAGCTAAAACCCTTTTTTATAAAGCATTTGTCCGAATTCGGACATAATCAAAAAAGCTTAATTACGATCAATTTGACCTACATCTCTTTAACCAACAATATGTAAGATCTCAACTATCGCATCCGTGGATTAATTCAATTATAACTTCTCTCTAACGCTGTGTATCGTAACGGTAACACTGTAGAGGGGAGCACATTGATGAGCACGTCAGACGATATCCATAACACGACAGCCACTGGCAAATGCCCGTTCCATCAGGGCGGTCACGACCAGAGCGCGGGGGCGGGCACAACCACTCGCGACTGGTGGCCAAATCAACTCCGTGTTGACCTGTTAAACCAACATTCTAATCGTTCTAACCCGCTGGGTGAGGACTTTGACTACCGCAAAGAATTCAGCAAATTAGATTACTACGGCCTGAAAAAAGATCTGAAAGCCCTGCTGACAGAATCTCAGCCGTGGTGGCCAGCCGACTGGGGCAGCTACGCCGGTCTGTTTATTCGTATGGCCTGGCACGGCGCAGGTACTTACCGTTCAATCGATGGACGCGGCGGCGCGGGTCGTGGTCAGCAACGTTTTGCACCGCTGAACTCCTGGCCGGATAACGTAAGCCTCGATAAAGCGCGTCGCCTGTTGTGGCCAATCAAGCAGAAATATGGTCAGAAAATCTCCTGGGCCGACCTGTTTATCCTCGCAGGTAACGTGGCGCTGGAAAACTCCGGCTTCCGTACCTTCGGTTTTGGTGCCGGTCGTGAAGACGTCTGGGAACCGGATCTGGATGTTAACTGGGGTGATGAAAAAGCCTGGCTGACTCACCGTCATCCGGAAGCGCTGGCGAAAGCACCGCTGGGTGCAACCGAGATGGGCCTGATTTACGTTAACCCGGAAGGCCCGGATCACAGCGGCGAACCGCTTTCTGCGGCAGCAGCTATCCGCGCGACCTTCGGCAACATGGGCATGAACGACGAAGAAACCGTGGCGCTGATTGCGGGTGGTCATACGCTGGGTAAAACCCACGGTGCCGGTCCGACATCAAACGTAGGTCCTGATCCAGAAGCTGCACCGATTGAAGAACAAGGTTTAGGCTGGGCGAGCACTTACGGCAGCGGCGTTGGCGCAGATGCCATTACCTCTGGTCTGGAAGTAGTCTGGACCCAGACGCCGACCCAGTGGAGCAACTATTTCTTCGAGAATCTGTTCAAGTATGAGTGGGTACAGACCCGCAGTCCGGCTGGAGCAATCCAGTTCGAAGCGGTAGACGCACCGGAAATTATCCCGGATCCGTTCGATCCGTCGAAGAAACGTAAACCGACAATGCTGGTGACCGACCTGACGCTGCGTTTTGATCCTGAGTTCGAGAAGATCTCTCGTCGTTTCCTCAACGATCCGCAGGCGTTCAACGAAGCCTTTGCCCGTGCCTGGTTCAAACTGACGCACAGGGATATGGGGCCGAAATCTCGCTACATCGGGCCGGAAGTGCCGAAAGAAGATCTGATCTGGCAAGATCCGCTGCCGCAGCCGATCTACAACCCGACCGAGCAGGACATTATCGATCTGAAATTCGCGATTGCGGATTCTGGTCTGTCTGTTAGTGAGCTGGTATCGGTGGCCTGGGCTTCTGCTTCTACCTTCCGTGGTGGCGACAAACGCGGTGGTGCCAACGGTGCGCGTCTGGCATTAATGCCGCAGCGCGACTGGGATGTGAACGCCGCAGCCGTTCGTGCTCTGCCTGTTCTGGAGAAAATCCAGAAAGAGTCTGGTAAAGCCTCGCTGGCGGATATCATCGTGCTGGCTGGTGTGGTTGGTGTTGAGAAAGCCGCAAGCGCCGCAGGTTTGAGCATTCATGTACCGTTTGCGCCGGGCCGCGTTGATGCGCGTCAGGATCAGACTGACATTGAGATGTTCGAGCTGCTGGAGCCAATTGCTGACGGTTTCCGTAACTATCGCGCTCGTCTGGATGTTTCCACCACCGAGTCACTGCTGATCGACAAAGCCCAGCAACTGACCCTGACCGCGCCGGAAATGACCGCGCTGGTGGGCGGGATGCGCGTACTGGGTGCCAACTTCGATGGCAGCAAAAACGGCGTCTTCACTGACCGCGTTGGCGTATTGAGCAATGACTTCTTCGTGAACTTGCTGGATATGCGTTACGAGTGGAAAGCGACCGACGAATCGAAAGAGCTGTTTGAAGGCCGTGACCGCGAAACCGGCGAAGTGAAATACACTGCCAGCCGTGCGGATCTGGTATTTGGTTCTAACTCTGTCCTGCGTGCGGTGGCTGAAGTTTACGCCAGCAGCGATGCTCACGAGAAGTTTGTTAAAGACTTCGTGGCGGCATGGGTGAAAGTGATGAACCTCGACCGTTTCGACCTGCTGTAATCTGACCTTCTTCAGCGACTGCCTTTCAGGCAGTCGCTGAAGTTTCTTTACCGGCGTATAGTGTCCACAGGAAAACTACACACTGGATCTCTCATGTCTGCCGCAGGAAAGAGCAACCCACTGGCAATCAGTGGCCTGGTTGTGCTCACACTTATCTGGAGTTATAGCTGGATTTTCATGAAGCAAGTCACCAGCTACATCGGTGCCTTCGACTTTACCGCCTTACGCTGCATTTTCGGCGCTCTCGTTTTATTCATCGTCCTTTTATTACGTGGTCGCGGAATGCGCCCGACACCGTTTAAATACACCTTAGCCATTGCCCTGTTACAAACCTGCGGGATGGTTGGCCTGGCGCAGTGGGCGCTGGTCAGCGGCGGAGCGGGGAAGGTGGCGATCCTAAGCTATACCATGCCGTTCTGGGTGGTGATTTTCGCCGCGTTGTTTCTCGGTGAACGCCTGCGACGTGGGCAATATTTCGCGATACTGATTGCCGCTTTCGGCTTATTTTTGGTGTTGCAGCCGTGGCAACTCGATTTCTCTTCAATGAAAAGTGCCATGCTGGCAATCCTCTCCGGCGTCAGTTGGGGGGCGAGCGCGATTGTTGCTAAACGCCTATACACCCGTCATCCGCGCGTGGATTTATTATCGTTAACATCCTGGCAGATGCTCTATGCGGCGCTGGTGATGAGTGTGGTCGCTTTACTGGTGCCGCAACGTGAAATTGACTGGCAGCCCACCGTGTTCTGGGCGCTGGCCTACAGTGCGATTCTGGCGACGGCGCTGGCGTGGAGCTTATGGTTGTTTGTATTGAAAAACTTGCCTGCCAGTATTGCCAGCTTAAGCACGCTGGCCGTTCCCGTTTGCGGCGTACTCTTTTCCTGGTGGCTGCTCGGTGAGAATCCGGGGGCCGTTGAAGGTAGCGGTATTGTGCTGATTGTGCTGGCACTGGCGCTGGTGAGCCGTAAGAAAAAAGAAGCTGTCAGTGTAAAAAGCATCTGAATTTTTTCTTCATGTGGGGCGATCGCTTATTTAACAAAATAACGATAATGCCCCACCATCCGCCAGCTAAACAGCACATCTTCTTCCTGCGCGCCTGCGCCAATGTTATGTATCACCAGCGGCGTACCGTCGCGGGCGAAGCCATCTGACACCACCCCAATATGTGCCAGTCCGTTATCCAGTCGCCAGGAGACAATATCGCCCGCTTGATAGTCACTGGGGTTCTTGCTGATGGGGCGTGTTTTATCGTGGCGGGTAAACCAGGTTTCCAGATTAGGCACCCGACGGTGATCGATGTTGCTGTCCGGGCGCTTTAACTGCCATTTTTGCGGGTACTCGGCAAAATTCTTCGCCATATCTTCGTGCACCAGTTTCTGCAAATCGACCTTCTGGCTGCGCAATGCACGGATCACCACATCGGAACATACCCCGCGTTCTTGCGGGACATCACCGCCAGGATAGGTAAGCTGCATATACGCCGGATCGTAAAATAGCGTGCTGCCGATTTGCTGTCTGGCACCGTCTGCGATGGCAAGGTTGGTATTGGCCTGGATTTGTACCACGGTTGGTGGAACGGCGGGAGATTTTAAGGAGTGGCTGGTAAATGCCGTTAGCAGGCTGAGCAGCGCCAGTGAAGCTTTCATCTGGTTCGTCCGTGAAAATAAGAGTCACAGATTCGACCTTCCGGGCTAACGATTGTTCTGTGGAGAAAATGTCCAGAAGCGGATAAAAAACTCCTGAACAACGTGGGAGTTTCAGATTACTGGCACAGAGTGCCGGATGCGGAGTGAACGCCTTATCCGGCCTACAAAAGCACGCATATTCAATATATTGCAGAGATTTCGTAGGCTTGATAAACGTAGCGCATCAGGCAATTTTGCGTTCAAACTCCCGGACAAGCCGGGAGTTTGGAGTAGGTTATTCCCACTCTTGCAGGAAACGCTGACCGTACTGGTCGGCTACCAGCAGAGCGGCGTAAACCTGATCTGGCGTCGCGCCGCCAGGCATGTTGTGAATGGTTTCACCTTCTGCACATGCCGCTTCTGCCACAATTCGCATTTTCGCCGGGACATCTTCTTTAATATCCAGTTGAGCGAGAGTTATTGGCAAACCTACCGCATGGCTAAGTGCAGCTACGGTTTCGATTTCCTCAACCGGTGCGTTTTCCAGAACCAGCTGCGTCAGCGTACCAAATGCCACTTTTTCACCGTGATAATAGTGATGCGCGTCCGGGATAGCGGTCAGGCCGTTATGCACCGCGTGAGCCGCCGCCAGCCCGCCGCTTTCAAAACCAACGCCGCTCAAATAGGTGTTCGCTTCAATCACGCGCTCCAGCGCCGGGGTTACTACATGCTGTTCGGCGGCAAGCATCGCTTTTTCGCCTTCTTCCAGCAGGGTGTTGTAGCACAGTTCAGCCAGTGCCAGCGCCGCCTGGGTGCACTTGCCGCCCGCCATGGTGGTCGCGCCGCTACGAGAGCAAGCACGCGCTTCAAACCAGGTTGCCAGCGCATCGCCGATACCCGCTGCTAACAGACGTGCAGGTGCGCCCGCGACGATTTTGGTGTCGACAATGACCATATTCGGGTTATTTGGCAACAGCAGATAGCGGTCAAACTCACCCTCATCGGTGTAGATAACAGACAATGCGCTGCACGGTGCATCGGTAGAGGCGATAGTCGGTGCGATCGCTACCGGAACACCCATGAAATGTGCCAGTGCTTTGGCAGTATCGAGGGTTTTTCCGCCACCGATACCGAGAATTGCGCCACACTGCGCAGTCTCCGCGATGCCACGCAGACGGTCGATCTCATTTTGCGAACATTCACCGCCAAACGGCGCAATTTCTACTACCAGTCCAGCATCTTTAAAGCTTTTCTCGACAGTGGATTGAGCAAAACCTAAAACAAATTTGTCACCCACCACTAACCAGCGTTCTGCCAGCGGCTTCAGGTATTCGCCCAGACGATTAATCACATCAGCGCCCTGGATGTATTTACCCGGTGATTGAATAATGCGGTCCATAATTGCTCCTTTAGAGATGAGTAGTGCCAAATGCGGCATTCCAGTCGTGTTCGAACTTCTCTATAGCTGACTCTACCGCAGGGGTGTTGAGCATTTGTTGCGCTACATCTAAGGGCAGGGTGATGGATTCACATCCTGCCAGTAAACAGTCCAGCGCCTGACGCGGCGTTTTAAAGCTGGCCGCCAGCACCATGCTTTCTGGTGCGTGCATTTCTAACAGCGCTTGCAGCTCCCGAACCGTACGAATGCCGTCCCCGCCCTGGGCATCTACGCGGTTAACATACGGAGCAACGTATTTTGCCCCTGCCAGCGCGGCCAGTAACCCTTGTGCAGCACTGTACACTGCGGTGCCAAGCGTAGTAATACCCTCTTTTTTCAGCATCTTAATGGCGGCCAGACCTTCGGAAGTCACCGGGATTTTCACCACAATGCCCGGAATGGCGTCGCGCAGGCGCTTCGCTTCTTCCACCATACCCTGCGCGTCACGACTCATAGTCTGAGCAAACAGAATGCCCTCATCACCAATCGCTTTTTGCAGACGCGGCAGAACTTCCCATATGGACTCCTTGCTGGCAGCGATAATGCTCGGGTTAGTTGTCACCCCGGCAATGGGGAATATGCGTGCCAGACGTTCGACTTCTGCGACGTTAGCGGTGTCCAGATACAGTTCCATGATGTTTCCTTTTACAGTTCCAGTTCATGTTGCAGCAGGCTGGCGATAGCGTCGGCAGAGGCGGCGTTAACCAGCGCGTTACGGAATTCTTCGTGCATGATGCGGCGAGCGAGGCGCGAGAAAATGCGCATGTGCTGATCGCCCGCAGCGTGTTTGTTCAGGGTTAACATAATGATGAATTGCGCTTCATCATCGCCCCAGCGCACCGGCGCTTGCAGACGCGCCACGCTGATGGTGGATTGCTCAATGTGTTCTGATTTGCTGTGTGGAATGGCAAAACTAAAGCCCAGACCGGTAGAGAAAACGGCCTCGCGCGCCCATAAGTCGGCTTCCAGTTTACGCGGATAGCGGCAGCGGCCCGCCAGCAGCAGGTTATCGGTCATGCCTTTGAGCACTTCTTCTTTGCTGCGCCAGTCACTTTCCAGCGTGATGCACTCGGCGGTGACCAGCGGTGCGTCCTGTTGGGTCATGCGGAATTGCGCCAGCAGGTGTTCCACTTCCAGCGAAGTACGGCAGGCCATTGCCTGGTTGAGCAACTTGCGGCACTCACGGCTATCAAGTTGCGCCATCCGCGCTTTCGCCGCCGGAATTGATGGTGCGCTCATGCTGAGTTCATCCAGCCCTAAGCCGACCAGCAACGGCAGCACGGAACCTTTCGCTCCCAGCTCACCGCACAGACCAATCCATTTGCCCTGGCGATGCACCGCCTGCACGGCGTAATCGAGCGCCCGCAAGAATGCCGGATTCAGGCTGTTGTAGTGACGAGTAACCTTAGCGTTATCGCGATCCACTGCCAGCAGATATTGCGTCAGGTCATTACTACCAATACTAAAGAAATCAATCTCTTCGCAGCATTGATCGATGATGAACATCACCGACGGTACTTCCAGCATAATGCCAAGCTGGATCTTCTCATCAAACGGAATGTGTTCGTTACGCAGTTGCTGTTTGGCTTCCGCCAGTTTTTCTTTCACCCATAAGATCTCTTCCATTGAGGAGATCATCGGGATCATGATTTTCAGGCTGCCGTGAGCGGAGGCGCGCAGGATCGACCGTAGTTGTGTGGTGAACAGCGAGGCGTATTCTTCATAAATACGCACAGCGCGATAACCGAGGAACGGGTTAGCTTCTGCCGGAATGTTCAGATAATCAACGGGTTTGTCGCCGCCAATGTCCATAGTGCGCACAATAATGCTGCGTCCGTTGGCAGACTCCAGCGCCTGACAAAAAATGTTGTACAGCTCGCTTTCGCCCGGTGCACTGGTGCGATCCATATAGAGCATTTCAGTGCGGAACAAACCAACGCCTTCCGCACCATTGCCGAATGCGGCCTGCGCTTCCACGGAGTGAGCGATGTTAGCGGCAATTTCAATGCGGATACCGTCAGCGGTACGGGCTTGTTGGGTCAGCCAGACACGCTGTTGCTCACGCAGGGCGTCCTGTACGCGGGCTTCTTGCTGATAATAACGAGCTACGGCTTCTCCTGGCTCAACCACAATCGCCCCAGCGTTGCCGTCGATATAAATCGTTTGATGCTGCCACGGAGTAAGGGCATCAATATCTACACCAACCAGTGTCGGAATGTTGAACGAACGGGCAAGAATTACGGTATGTGAGGTGGTGCCGCCACTTTTCAGTAACAGACCTTTGAGGTGATTTTTATCCAGTTCGAGGAACTGGCTGGGAGTCAGTTCATCAGCCATACAAATGGCGGGCTGCGTCAGTTTGCCCGGTGCCGGGAAGCGTTGCTCACCGTAGATTTGCTGGAGTAACTGGAAGCAGACGTCGCGTACGTCCAGGGCACGTTCTTGCAGGTAGCTGCTGCTGGAACGGGCGAACTCTTCGCAAAAGTGATTCGCACTGGTGACAATCGCTTCGGCGCAGCTTAATCCGGCGCTGACGCCTGCCAGTAAATGTTCGCGCAGGGAAGTATCGCCAGCCAGGGATCGGTGCGCTTCCAGAATCGCGCTGGTGGCACCGTCGCTATCCAGCAGACGAAACTCAATGTTTTTCAGTACCAGCGTCAGGCCGTTTTCCAGTGCGGATTGCTCGGCGTCAACGCCTTTGGCTGCGGGAAGATTACCCAGCGCATTGAGATCTAAAGAAGAGATCGGCGTCAGAATGCCGCCTGCACTACCGCTGCACACGGTGCGGGCGCGGATAATTTGCGGATTCAGATTGGTCAGTGAAACCGGCAGTGGTTCCAGTTCGTCAGATTTAACTTCCGCCAGCGGCGCATCGCAGTGGGGGAATTCATCGCGCAGCCATTGGCTTAAACGCTGGTGCGCTTCCTGTTCGTCGGCCCCGGAAATCAGTAACTGGCAGTTATCGCCCGCCAGCGTATCGGTGCCAATCAGCGCAAGGGCGCTTTTGGCGTTGCCCTTGCGGCCAGTGCGCAGGTTATGCCACTCAATTTGTGATGAAAAAGTATTACACAGCGTTTCAACGTGGCTTGCCGGACGTGCATGTACGCCGTTAGGTAGCTCACAAATAAATTCCACAATCAGGGCCATTGCCTCTCTCCCGGTACGGTTTTCTGTTTACAGGATAAGAGCGCACGGCAACGGCCTGCCATGTGACAAATCTGCCAAAAGCTGGACAAATGTAATGTAACCGTCAATTTGCGACGCGTCTCACAAGACGCTGTTTTGCGGCATGCTTCCGGTTTATCGCAAGTTATGAGGCGGATCGCATTTTTGTACTGATATTACAAAAGTCCAGTAAATGGCCTTTTTATCCACTGTTTGCTCCGCCTGCGATTGCCTATTGTTTCCTCCATCAAAAATATGGACATGGGCTTTCGCAAGCCCGGGAGCAGCTTATGAATGAGTTGGTGCAGATCCTGAAAAATACCCGTCAGCATTTAATGACGGGCGTTTCACACATGATTCCCTTCGTGGTATCGGGCGGTATTTTGCTGGCGGTTTCCGTCATGTTGTATGGCAAAGGCGCAGTGCCGGATGCCGTAGCCGATCCAAATCTGAAAAAACTGTTTGATATCGGCGTTGCGGGCTTGACGCTGATGGTGCCTTTCCTCGCAGCGTACATCGGTTATTCCATTGCAGAGCGTTCTGCGCTGGCTCCGTGCGCTATCGGTGCCTGGGTTGGTAACAGCTTTGGTGCGGGCTTCTTTGGTGCACTGATCGCCGGGATTATCGGCGGCATCGTGGTGCATTACCTGAAGAAAATTCCGGTGCATAAAGTTCTGCGCTCGGTGATGCCTATCTTCATTATTCCTATCGTCGGCACACTGATTACCGCAGGCATCATGATGTGGGGCTTGGGCGAGCCTGTAGGGGCGTTGACCAACAGCCTGACTCAGTGGCTTCAGGGGATGCAGCAGGGCAGCATTGTTATGCTGGCGGTGATCATGGGTCTGATGCTGGCGTTCGATATGGGCGGTCCGGTTAACAAAGTGGCCTATGCCTTCATGCTGATTTGCGTTGCTCAGGGTGTTTATACCGTGGTGGCCATCGCTGCCGTGGGTATTTATATCCCGCCGCTGGGGATGGGGCTGGCGACGCTGATTGGTCGTAAAAATTTCTCCGCAGAAGAGCGCGAAACCGGCAAAGCGGCACTGGTGATGGGCTGTGTTGGCGTTACTGAAGGGGCGATTCCTTTCGCCGCTGCCGATCCGCTGCGTGTCATTCCTTCCATCATGGTCGGTTCAGTTTGTGGTGCAGTAACTGCGGCGCTGGTCGGTGCGCAGTGCTATGCAGGCTGGGGTGGTCTGATTGTGCTGCCGGTGGTTGAAGGCAAGCTGGGTTATATCGCAGCAGTGGCTGTCGGAGCAGTGGTGACGGCTGTTTGTGTGAACGTGCTGAAAAGTCTGGCGCGTAAAAATGGGTCTTCGACTGATGAAAAAGAAGACGACCTGGATTTGGATTTTGAAATTAATTAATTGAGGAACGAGCCATGACGAAAATTATTGCAGTAACCGCATGTCCTTCAGGTGTTGCCCATACCTATATGGCAGCAGAGGCGCTGGAAAGTGCCGCGAAAGCGAAAGGCTGGGAAGTGAAAGTAGAAACCCAGGGGTCAATTGGTCTGGAAAATGAACTGACTGCGGAAGATGTGGCGAGCGCTGATATGGTGATTCTGACCAAAGATATCGGCATCAAGTTTGAAGAGCGTTTTGCTGGCAAGACCATCGTGCGCGTCAACATCAGCGATGCAGTAAAACGTGCTGACGCCATTATGAGCAAAATTGAAGCTCACCTGGCGCAAACCGCTTAAGTTCTTCTCCCGCTCGCAAGGGCGGGTTCGCTTTCCCACAGGAGTTCCTCATGACGAATCGTATCTCTCGCCTCAAAACTGCACTGTTTGCCAATACCCGTGAAATCTCGCTGGAGCGGGCGCTGCTTTATACCGCCAGCCATCGGCAAACCGAAGGCGAACCGGTGATATTGCGCCGGGCGAAAGCAACAGCGTATATCCTTGAACATGTTGAAATTTCGATTCGTGATGAAGAACTGATTGCCGGTAACCGCACCGTAAAACCGCGCGCTGGGATTATGTCGCCGGAAATGGACCCTTACTGGCTGCTGAAAGAGCTGGATCAATTCCCGACGCGTCCGCAGGACCGCTTTGCTATCAGTGAAGAAGATAAACGTATCTACCGTGAAGAGTTGTTCCCGTACTGGGAAAAACGTTCGATGAAAGATTTCATCAACGGGCAGATGACAGATGAAGTAAAAGCCGCGACCAGCACGCAGATTTTCAGCATCAACCAGACAGATAAAGGCCAGGGGCACATTATTATTGATTACCCACGCCTGCTGAATCACGGGCTGGGGGAGCTGGTGGCGCAGATGCAGCAACATTGTCAGCAACAGCCGGAGAATCACTTTTATCAGGCCGCGCTGTTACTGCTGGAAGCCTCGCAGAAACACATTCTGCGTTACGCTGAACTGGCGGAAACAATGGCGGCAAACTGCACAGATGCCCAGCGTCGCGAAGAACTGCTGACTATTGCGGAGATCTCCCGCCATAACGCCGAACATAAGCCGCAGACGTTCTGGCAGGCGTGCCAGTTATTCTGGTACATGAACATCATTCTGCAATACGAATCCAACGCCAGTTCGCTATCGTTGGGGCGCTTCGACCAGTATATGTTGCCGTTCTATCAGGCATCTTTAACCCAGGGCGAAGATCCGGCGTTCCTGAAAGAACTACTCGAATCTTTATGGGTGAAATGCAACGACATCGTGCTGTTGCGCTCCACCAGCAGCGCGCGTTATTTCGCAGGTTTCCCGACCGGCTATACCGCACTGCTCGGCGGGTTAACCGAGAACGGACGTAGCGCGGTGAACGTGCTTTCGTTCCTTTGCCTTGACGCTTATCAAAGCGTGCAATTACCGCAACCGAACCTCGGCGTGC
Organism: Escherichia sp. KCJ4928; assembly: GCF_004352695.1. NCBI lineage: Bacteria > Pseudomonadati > Pseudomonadota > Gammaproteobacteria > Enterobacterales > Enterobacteriaceae > Escherichia > Escherichia sp. KCJ4928. The sequence continues at coordinate 20,988 of NZ_SJWV01000024.1, read as the reverse complement.
GCACTAACGCCTTGATCGACACGCCGTTCCTGATGAAAACCGCCGAAACCATTCGCCTCGGCACCGGTATTCCGCAAATCTTTAACGATGAAGTGGTGGTGCCAGCGTTCCTCAACCGTGGCGTTTCGCTGGAAGATGCGCGCGACTATTCCGTAGTGGGCTGTGTGGAATTATCTATTCCCGGCAGAACCTACGGCTTGCATGACATCGCGATGTTTAACCTGCTGAAAGTGATGGAAATCTGCCTGCATGAAAATGAAGGCAATGCCGCGCTGACTTATGAAGGTTTACTGGAACAGATCCGTGCCAAGATCAGCCACTACATCACCCTGATGGTTGAAGGCAGTAATATTTGCGATATCGGCCATCGCGACTGGGCACCTGTACCGCTGCTCTCGTCTTTTATCAGCGATTGTCTGGAAAAAGGCCGCGATATTACCGATGGCGGCGCGCGTTATAACTTCTCCGGCGTACAGGGGATCGGTATCGCCAACCTGAGCGATTCTCTCCATGCGTTGAAAGGGATGGTTTTTGAGCAACAGCGTTTAAGTTTTGACGAATTGCTGTCGGTATTAAAAGCCAACTTCGCAACGCCAGAAGGCGAAAAAGTCCGCGCTCGCTTAATTAACCGCTTTGAGAAATACGGTAACGATATCGACGAGGTGGATAACATTAGCGCCGAACTGTTGCGCCACTACTGCAAAGAAGTGGAAAAATACCAGAACCCGCGCGGCGGTTACTTCACGCCGGGATCGTATACCGTTTCTGCTCACGTCCCGTTGGGATCGGTGGTTGGCGCGACGCCAGACGGTCGTTTTGCCGGAGAACAGCTGGCAGACGGCGGCTTGTCACCTATGCTGGGTCAGGACGCACAAGGGCCAACAGCGGTACTGAAGTCAGTCAGTAAGCTCGATAATACGCTGCTGTCTAACGGTACGTTGCTGAACGTGAAATTCACTCCGGCGACCCTGGAAGGTGAAGCGGGATTACGCAAACTGGCCGACTTCTTACGGGCGTTTACCCAGCTTAAGTTGCAGCATATTCAGTTTAACGTGGTGAACGCCGACACGTTGCGGGAAGCGCAACAGCGCCCACAAGATTATGCCGGGCTGGTGGTGCGCGTTGCCGGATACAGCGCCTTCTTTGTCGAACTGTCGAAGGAGATCCAGGATGACATCATCCGCCGGACAGCGCATCAGCTGTAACGTTGTGGAAACGCGCCGCGATGATGTGGCGCGCATTTTCAACATTCAGCGTTATTCACTGAATGACGGCGAGGGCATTCGTACGGTGGTCTTTTTTAAAGGCTGTCCGCATCTTTGCCCGTGGTGTGCTAATCTGGAGTCGATCTCCGGCAAAATCCAGACGGTACGCAGAGAGGCGAAATGTCTGCACTGTGCGAAATGTTTGCGTGATGCGGATGAATGCCCCTCCGGGGCGTTTGAACGGATTGGCCGCGATATCAGCCTTGACGCGCTGGAACGGGAAGTGATGAAAGATGACATTTTCTTTCGCACGTCCGGCGGCGGCGTCACGCTTTCTGGCGGCGAAGTGTTAATGCAGGCGGAGTTTGCTACCCGTTTTTTACAGCGACTGCGGCTGTGGGGTGTCTCATGTGCCATTGAAACTGCCGGAGACGCGCCGGCCAGCAAGCTGTTACCACTGGCGAAATTGTGCGATGAAGTGTTGTTCGATTTAAAAATTATGGATGCGACTCAGGCGCGGGATGTGGTGAAGATGAACCTGCCACGCGTGCTGGAGAATCTGCGTTTGCTGGTGAGTGAGGGCGTCAACGTGATCCCGCGTTTACCGCTGATCCCTGGTTTCACGCTCAGCCGGGAGAATATGCAGCAGGCGCTGGATGTACTGATCCCGCTGAAAATCAGGCAGATCCATCTGTTACCGTTTCATCAGTACGGCGAACCGAAATACCGCCTGCTGGGGAAAACATGGTCGATGAAAGAGGTGCCTGCGCCGTCGTCAGCCGATGTGACAACGATGCGCGAAATGGCAGAACGGGCCGGATTTCAGGTTACCGTGGGAGGTTAAAATGGCATACCTGGTGGCAGTAACCGCCTGCGTAAGCGGCGTGGCGCATACTTATATGGCGGCGGAACGGCTGGAAAAGTTGTGCCAGTTAGAGAAGTGGGGCGTCAGCATTGAAACTCAGGGCGCGCTGGGAACGGAGAATCGTTTAGCGGACGAGGATATCCGTCGGGCGGATGTTGCTCTGTTGATTACGGATATCGAGCTTGCCGGTGCCGAGCGATTTGAACATTGCCGCTATGTGCAATGCAGCATCTACGCATTCCTGCGTGAGCCGCAGCGGGTAATGAGCGCGGTGCGCAAAGTGCTTTCTGCGCCGCAGCAAACCCATCTTATTCTGGAGTAGTCGGTTTTTCTGTCAGTTGGCTGTGGTACTGCCGACGATATTCCGACGGCGAGCGTTCGGTGTTTTTACGAAACAGACGGCAGAAGTAGTTGCTGTCGACAAAGCCGCAGGCGTGCGCCACTTCTTTTACCTTCAGGTCATAGCCTTTCAATAACGTCTTAGCGTGCTCCAGTCGCGTGTGATTCAGGTATTCGTTAAAACCAATGGCCCCCGTTTTTTGAAACAGGTGCGAGAGATAGTTTGGTGAAATATAGAATGCCTGTGCGACAGATTCGCGGGTAAGCGCGGAGGCATAGCGTTCGTCGATATAATCGCGAATAGCTTCAAATAGTGCCTGGCTGCGTGAGGCGGTCTGGATTTGGCTGCCGAGCAAATCGCGGCAGTGGCTAAGCAGGCTGGCGACGATAAGCCTTGCCGTTTGCTGCTCCTGCGGCTGCATTTGCATTTCATTGAGCGTTTGTAGCAGAAAAGAACCTATGCGTGGGCCGCGCCGGGCGACGTGTTGCTTCGCCAGATTTTGATATTGTTTGCCATCCCATTGCACGACGCTGAAGCCGAGTTGCTGTTTGCCAAACAGCACGCTAAAGGTAGTAGCGGGGGCTTGCCATTGTGGAAAATTCCAGCCACCAGCAGGAACGTACAGCACATCGCCGGGAACTAACGTTGCTCCAGCGCCGGTATCAACAAACTCACCTTCCAGCACAATTTCCAGCCGTGGAAAATCGACCTGATACGCGAGATCGGGCACCGGGCCGTTACTGCTGGCAAAGTAAATCTGGCGCAGGGACAGCGGGCCGTTGATCAGGCGGGAGAGCAGATAGCTGACGTCGTGATACATGTTATTCCCTTAGGTATGTAGACGGGAAAACAGTAACTGGCATTATTAAAAAAGGCCACCTGAAAAGTGTGGCCTGAGGGGAGTTCGATGTAAACATTGCGGCAGTATCGCATCCGGCAAATAGCGCCAGACGCGATACAAAGGTCATTTACTGATTACCCACCTGATCGCCATACGGCAGCGTGTCGTAATCGATCAGCGCGTTTTTCTTGTACGGGTTACCAATCCAGCGGGTAGTTTCTTTGAACTGCGGATTCACCACTGAACGGGTTGGATCGTAACCGTCGTAAGATAAGCCTGCTAAATCTGACCAGGTGTGGATCAGTTCCGCCAGGCTGTATTTACGATCAACATCCTGCGAGAAATCACGCGGATGAGTCGCTTGCCATTTTTCCGACGTCCACAGCAGGAACGGAATGGTGTACATGTGGCGCGTCGGGTTGTCTTCGTTACGCCCCTGAGTTTTGTGCGGCGGCGTGTCGTAAACCTCTTCACCGTGGTCAGAGAAATAAACCAGGAAACCGTTCGGGTTTGCTGCTTTAAAGTCTTTAATCAGGCTGGCAACCACATGATCGTTATACAGGTTAGCGTTGTCATAATCGTTATATGACTCCAGCTCTTCCGCGTTTAATCCAGGCGGAACATGATCGGTATTGCCATCAAACTTGCCCTGATTTTCCGGGTAGCGGTATTTGTATTTGATATGCGTACCCAGCAGATGAACGATGATCAGTTTCTTCGGCGCCGGGTCCTTCAGCACTTCCTGGAATGGTTTCAGCACGTTGGTGTCGTATTCACGCGCACTCTGCGTACGTTGCTGGTTCATATAGAACTGTTTGTCGGTCTGCTTCGAAAATACCGTCAGCATGGTATTGCGGGCGGTCATCGTCTGCTGGTTGGTGATCCAGAAGGTTTTATAACCTGCCTGTTTCATCATGTTCATCAGCGACGGTTGTGTCAGATACAGGTCCGGGTTCTTTTCATTGGCAAAGGTCAGCGCCTGTTGCAGGATTTCAATGGTGTACGGACGAGACGTAACCACGTTATTAAACACGGTCAGATTCGGATCGGTTTTATGCAGCGCATCCAGCTCCGGCGTGGTTTCACGCGGATAACCGTACAGACTCATGCGTCCACGCTGGGTTGACTCGCCAATCACCAGCACTAAGGTGCGCGGTTCGTTACCCGATTCATCTTTGAAATTAGCCAGCGGCGGCAAGGCATTATTTTCATTCAGTAGCTTTGTTAGCGAGTTTAGTTGCTGACGATACTGATAATAGCCGGTCAGGAATTGCCACGGTGCGGCAGGCTCCATACGCGAGGCCAGGTTGTCCAACGTTTTCTCAAACGGCTTGTTTTTGATAAACGTATTCATGGCGATCGGATGCAGAATCAAGCCATAAAGCAGGGCAAAAGAGACAACATAACGCCACGGCTTTGGAATATAGACCGGGCGCAGGCGTGTCCACAGCAGAACTGCCACCGCCGTATAGGCCAGCGCGATAAGCACAATTTTCAGGCTGAAATACTGGCTTAAATACTCGCTGGCTTCGTTGGTGTTGGTTTCGAACATCACAAACAGAACGCTCTGCGAGAACTCCTGACCGTAGATGACGTAGTAGCACAGCGCCGCCAGAGAGGCCGCCCATAGCACCACGCCGATTACTGCGGCAATAATTTTAATCCGCTTCGGAAAGAGGAATACCGGGATCAACCACAGCGAACTGAATAACAGCGAGTCGCGAATGCCGTTAGTGCCACTATAACCACTGATGTAAATAATGGCCTGTAGCAGAGTAGAGAAAAACCAAAAGTAGAGCAGTGCCCAACCCAGGGCTTTCCAGCTAAAAAGAGGTTTAGCCTGGACTTCTGTGGAATGCATAGTAAGAACCTGTCTTGAAAAAATATCGCCGAATGTAACGACAATTCCTTAAGGATATCTGAAGGTATATTCAGAATTTGAATAAAATGCAGACAGAAATATATTGAAAACGAGGGTGTTAGAACAGAAGTATTTCAGAAAACCCTCGCGCAAAAGCACGAGGGTTTGCAGAAGAGGAAGATTAGCCGGTATTACGCATACCTGCCGCAATCCCGGCAATAGTGACCATTAACGCTTGTTCGACGCGAGGATCCGGTTCCTGGCCTTCTTTTTCTGCCTGGCGGGAGCGGTGCAGCAACTCGGCCTGCAATACGTTCAGCGGGTCGGTGTAAATATTCCGTAGCTGAATAGACTCTGCAATCCACGGCAGATCGGCCATCAGATGGGAATCGTTGGCAATCGCCAGCACCACTTTGATGTCTTCTTCTTGCAGGTTGCGTAACTCTTTACCTAACGGCCACAGTGCTTTGTCTACCAGGCGTTGGTCATAGTATTCCGCCAGCCACAGGTCTGCTTTGGCGAAGACCATCTCCAGCATGCCGAGACGCGTCGAGAAGAATGGCCAATCGCGGCACATAGCCTCCAGCTCGCTCTGTTTGCCGTCTTCGACCACTTTTTGCAGCGCCGTACCTGCACCCAGCCAGGCGGGGAGCATCAGACGGTTTTGCGTCCAGGCGAAGATCCACGGAATGGCGCGTAGTGACTCGACGCCGCCGGTTGGGCGACGTTTCGCCGGACGTGAACCCAACGGCAGTTTGCCCAATTCTTGTTCCGGCGTAGCGGAGCGGAAGTAAGGCACAAAATCTTTGTTTTCACGTACGTAGCCACGGTAGAGATCGCAGGAGATGACTGACAGTTCATCCATAATGCGACGCCAGCTCTCTTTCGGCTCAGGTGGTGGCAGCAGGTTGGCTTCCAGAATCGCCCCGGTGTACAGCGACAGGCTGCTGACGGTGATTTCTGGCAGACCATATTTAAAGCGGATCATCTCGCCCTGTTCAGTCACGCGCAGGCCACCTTTCAGGCTTCCTGGCGGTTGTGACAGCAGCGCCGCATGAGCAGGTGCGCCGCCGCGACCAATGGAACCGCCGCGACCGTGGAACAACGTCAGCTCAATACCCGCTTTTTCGCAGGTTTTGATTAATGCATCCTGTGCCTGATATTGCGCCCAGGAAGCTGCCATCACTCCCGCATCTTTTGCTGAGTCGGAATAGCCAATCATCACCATCTGTTTGCCCTGAATCAGGCCACGATACCAGTCAATATTGAGCAGCTGGGTCATGACATCGTTGGCGTTGTTCAGATCATCGAGGGTTTCAAACAGCGGAGCAACCGGCATCGCAAACCCGATACCCGCTTCTTTCAGCAGCAGGTGGACAGCCAGTACGTCGGACGGCGTTTTCGCCATCGAGATCACGTAGGCGGCAATGGAGCCTTGCGGTGCTTCGGCAATCACCTGGCAGGTATCGAGCACTTCGCGCGTTTCGGCGCTTGGTTGCCAGTTGCGCGGCAGAAGCGGACGTTTGGAGTTCAGTTCGCGGATCAGGAACGCCTGTTTGTCGGCCTCTGACCAGCTTTCGTAGTCGCCGATACCGAGGTAGCGGGTCAGCTCGCCCAGCGCTTCGGTATGACGCGTGCTCTCCTGACGGATATCAATACGGACCAGCGGTACGCCGAAACATTTCACGCGGCGCAGGGTGTCGAGCAGATCGCCGTTGGCGATAATACCCATGCCACACGCCTGAAGTGACTGGTAGCAAGCGTAGAGCGGTTCCCACAGTTCTTCGTTTTGTGTCAGCAGGCCTTCTGGTTTTGGCAGTTCTTCGCCTTTCAGGCGCGCTTCCAGCCATGCCTGTGTCGCCATCAGGCGAGAACGCAGGTTTTTCATCAGATAGCGATACGGTTCTGCGGCACCTTCTTCGCCAACCAGCGCCAGCAGTTCAGGGGTCGCTTCAACCATCGACAGTTCAGAAACCAGCACCTGAATATCTTTCAGGAACAAATCGGTGGCTTTCCAGCGGCTGAGTAGCAGGACGTGGCGGGTGATATCGGCAGTGACGTTCGGGTTGCCGTCGCGGTCGCCGCCCATCCACGAAGTAAAACGGACCGGAACAAATTCGACGGGCAGTTTGTAGCCGAGGTTCTCTTCCAGTTGTTCGTTCAGTTCGCGCAGGTAATTTGGTACGCCTTGCCACAGGCTGTTTTCCACTACGGCAAAGCCCCATTTGGCTTCATCTACCGGGCTTGGACGCAGCTTACGGATTTCATCGGTATGCCATGACTGGGCGATTAACTGGCGCAGGCGGCGCATCAGCTGGTTGTGTTCGTAGTCAGCGATATCTTTGTTATCGAGCTGTTTTAAACAGGCGTTCACTTCCACCATTTTGTGGATCAGTGTACGACGGGTAATTTCGGTTGGGTGAGCCGTGAGGACCAGTTCCAGCGACAGCGATTCCACTGCTTTTTTGATGGTGTCTTCGCTCAGTTCCGGCTGGTTTTTCAGTTTACGCAGGGTGCGGGCGATCACTTCCGGGTTGCTGGCAGCTTCGCCTTTCGGCGAAATGCTGTGGTATTGCTCGGCGGTGTTGGCCAGGTTCAGGAACTGACTAAACGCACGCGCAACGGGCAGCAGCTCGTCGTTCGACAAATTTTGTAAGGTGGTGAGCAACTCCTGGCGGTTAGCATCATTGCCAGCGCGTGAAGATTTCGACAACTTACGGATAGTTTCTACGCGTTCAAGAATGTGTTCTCCCAACGCATCCTTGATGGTTTCTCCCAGCACTTTGCCGAGCATACTGACATTACTACGCAATGCGGAATATTGTTCGTTCATATTACCCCAGACACCCCATCTTATCGTTTGATAGCCCTGTATCCTTCACGTCGCATTGGCGCGAATATGCTCGGGCTTTGCTTTTCGTCGTCTTTTATAAAGCCACGTAAAAGCGGTGACGTCAAATGCTGCGAAATCGCTTCAGCAAACGAATAAATAGCAGGAATTTACGCCATTAAATTCACGACGCTTTAAATAAGCGTAACTTATGGAAATGTTAAAAAATCGCCATACATAACACCAAAGGTGTAGGTCGGATAAGATGCGCAAGCATCGCATCCGACATTATTGCGGCACAGGAGTTTGGCAACGGTGCCGGATGCGGCGCGAGCGCCTTATCCGGCCTACGTTTTAATGCCAGCAAAAATGGTGAATTACCTGGGTTATCAGTTCGCGGGTGGGCTTGATAAACCGTGTTTCCAGATATTCATCAGGTTGATGAGCCTGATTAATTGAGCCAGGCCCCAACACCAGCGTCGGGCATAACGTTTGAATAAACGGCGCTTCGGTACAGTAGTTCACCACTTCGGTCTTTGCTCCGAGCAATTTCTCAACCACTTCAACCAGTTGATGATTCGGTGGGCATTCATAGCCAGGGATCGGCGGATGCAGCTCGTCGACCGTCAGACGACCCGGCCAGCGTTCGCTCACCGGAGCCAATGCATCGTTGAGCAAACCATTAAGTTCATTGAGTGTCATGCCAGGCAGCGGACGAATATCCATATGCAACTCACAGCAAGCGCAAATACGGTTAGAAGCGTCGCCACCGTGAATATGCCCGAGGTTGAGCGTAGGGTATGGCACGGTAAACGCTTCGTAGTGATAACGTTCTTTCAGGTTATCGCGCAATTGCAAAATATGCCCGATGGCGTCGTGCATTAGTTCGATAGCGTTAACTCCGCGTGCTGGATCGCTGGAGTGCCCCGACTGGCCCTGAATACGGATGGCGTTAGAGATATGACCTTTATGTGCGCGTACCGGTTGTAGTGACGTCGGTTCGCCAATGATGGCGCAATCCGGGCGCAGGGCGGTAGTTTCGGCAAAATAACGCGCTCCGGCCATACTGGTTTCTTCATCAGCAGTCGCCAGAATGTAGAGCGGTTTTTTCAGTTTCGTGACGTCGACATCGCGTAGCGCATCAAGGATAAACGCAAAAAAGCCTTTCATGTCGGCGGTGCCTAAGCCGTAAAGCTTGCCGTCATGCTCCGTCAGTGTAAACGGATCGCGCGTCCAGCGACCGTCATCAAATGGCACCGTATCGGTATGCCCCGCCAGCAACAAGCCGCCAGCCCCCTGTCCGATACTTGCCAGCATATTGAATTTGTTGCGAGTTCCTGGAACAGGCTGCACTTCCACATTGAAGCCCAAATCTTTAAACCAGTCCGCCAGCAGAGTGATTAAATCTGCATTGCTTTGATCGAGTGCCTCTTCCGTGGCGCTTATTGAAGGTGTGGCAATCAGAGCGCGGTAAATCTCGATAAATGGCGGTAATTTGTTTTTCATTGTTGACACACCTCTGGTCATGATAGTATCAATATTCATGCAGTATTTATGAATAAAAATACACTAACGTTGAGCGTAATAAAACCCACCAGCCGTAAGGTGAATGTTTTACGTTTAACCTGGCAACCAGACATAAGAAGGTGAATAGCCCCGATGTTGAATACGCTGATTGTGGGTGCCAGCGGCTACGCTGGCGCAGAGCTAGTGACCTATGTAAATCGCCATCCGCATATGAACATAACCGCTTTGACTGTTTCAGCGCAAAGCAATGATGCGGGAAAGTTAATCTCCGATTTGCATCCGCAGCTAAAAGGCATCGTTGATCTGCCGTTGCAGCCGATGTCGGATATCAGCGAGTTTAGCCCAGGGGTGGACGTAGTGTTTCTCGCCACCGCCCATGAAGTTAGCCACGATTTAGCGCCGCAGTTTCTTGAAGCGGGCTGCGTGGTGTTCGACCTTTCCGGCGCGTTTCGTGTTAACGACGCCACCTTCTATGAAAAATATTACGGCTTTACCCATCAATACCCGGAACTGTTGGAACAGGCAGCCTACGGTCTGGCGGAGTGGTGCGGTAATAAATTAAAAGAAGCGAATTTGATTGCGGTGCCGGGCTGTTATCCGACGGCGGCACAGCTGGCGCTGAAACCGTTGATTGATGCCGATCTTCTTGACCTCAATCAGTGGCCGGTGATCAACGCCACCAGCGGCGTGAGCGGTGCAGGGCGTAAAGCGGCCATTTCAAACAGCTTTTGTGAAGTTAGCCTGCAACCGTATGGCGTCTTTACTCATCGCCATCAACCAGAGATCGCCACACACCTCGGTGCTGACGTTATCTTCACCCCACATCTGGGCAATTTCCCGCGCGGCATTCTCGAAACCATTACCTGCCGCCTGAAATCGGGTGTGACCCAGGCGCAAGTCGCGCAAGTGTTACAGCAGGCGTATGCCCATAAACCGCTGGTGCGGCTGTATGACAAAGGCGTTCCGGCGCTGAAAAATGTCGTTGGGCTGCCATTTTGCGATATCGGGTTTGCCGTTCAGGGCGAGCATCTGATTATTGTGGCGACCGAAGACAACTTACTGAAAGGCGCGGCGGCACAAGCGGTACAGTGCGCCAATATTCGTTTCGGCTATGCGGAAACGCAGTCTCTTATTTAAGGGTGCAATGATGAATCCATTAATTATCAAACTGGGCGGCGTACTGCTGGATAGTGAAGAGGCGCTGGAACGTCTGTTTAGCGCACTGGTGAATTATCGTGAGTCACATCAGCGTCCGCTGGTGATTGTGCACGGCGGCGGTTGCGTGGTGGATGAGCTGATGAAAGGGCTGAATCTGCCGGTGAAAAAGAAAAACGGCCTGCGGGTGACGCCTGCTGATCAGATAGACATTATCACCGGAGCACTGGCGGGAACGGCAAATAAAACCCTGTTGGCATGGGCGAAGAAACATCAGATTGCGGCCGTAGGTTTGTTTCTCGGTGACGGCGACAGCGTCAAAGTGACCCAGCTTGATGAAGAGTTAGGTCATGTTGGACTGGCGCAGCCAGGTTCGCCTAAGCTTATCAACTCCTTGCTGGAGAACGGTTATCTGCCGGTGGTCAGCTCCATTGGCGTAACAGACGAAGGGCAACTGATGAACGTCAATGCCGACCAGGCGGCAACGGCGCTGGCGGCAACGCTGGGCGCGGATCTGATTTTGCTCTCCGACGTGAGTGGCATTCTCGACGGCAAAGGGCAACGTATTGCCGAAATGACCGCCGCGAAAGCAGAACAACTGATTGAGCAGGGCATTATTACTGACGGCATGATAGTGAAAGTGAACGCGGCGCTGGATGCTGCGCGCACGTTGGGCCGTCCGGTAGATATCGCCTCCTGGCGTCATGCGGAACAGCTTCCGGCACTGTTTAACGGTATGCCGATGGGTACGCGGATTTTAGCTTAAGTTTTGTTAGCCGGAGGCGCAGCTTTCCGGCATTGAATTTCAAAATAAGGAAACAGAGTTATGGCACTTTGGGGCGGGCGTTTTACCCAGGCAGCAGATCAACGGTTCAAACAATTCAACGACTCACTGCGCTTTGATTACCGTCTGGCGGAGCAGGATATTGTTGGCTCTGTGGCCTGGTCCAAAGCCCTGGTAACGGTCGGCGTGTTAACCGCAGAAGAGCAGGCGCAACTGGAAGAGGCGCTGAACGTGTTGCTGGAAGATGTTCGCGCCAGGCCACAACAAATCCTTGAAAGCGACGCCGAAGATATCCATAGCTGGGTGGAAGGCAAACTGATCGACAAAGTGGGCCAGTTAGGCAAAAAGCTGCATACCGGGCGTAGCCGTAATGATCAGGTAGCGACTGACCTGAAACTGTGGTGCAAAGATACCGTTGGCGAGTTGCTGACGGCTAACCGGCAGCTGCAATCGGCGCTGGTGGAAACCGCACAAAACAATCAGGACGCGGTAATGCCAGGTTACACTCACCTGCAACGCGCCCAGCCGGTGACGTTCGCGCACTGGTGCCTGGCCTATGTTGAGATGCTGGCGCGTGATGAAAGCCGTTTGCAGGATGCGCTTAAGCGTCTGGATGTCAGCCCATTAGGCTGTGGCGCGCTGGCGGGAACGGCCTATGAAATCGACCGTGAACAGTTAGCAGGTTGGCTGGGCTTTGCTTCGGCGACCCGTAACAGTCTGGACAGCGTTTCTGACCGTGACCATGTGTTGGAACTGCTTTCTGCTGCCGCTATCGGCATGGTGCATCTGTCGCGTTTTGCTGAAGATCTGATTTTCTTTAACACCGGCGAAGCGGGGTTTGTGGAGCTTTCTGACCGCGTGACTTCCGGTTCATCATTAATGCCGCAGAAGAAAAACCCGGATGCGCTGGAGCTGATTCGCGGTAAATGCGGTCGGGTGCAGGGGGCGTTAACCGGCATGATGATGACGCTGAAAGGTTTGCCGCTGGCTTACAACAAAGATATGCAGGAAGACAAAGAAGGTCTGTTCGACGCGCTCGATACCTGGCTGGACTGCCTGCATATGGCGGCGCTGGTGCTGGACGGCATTCAGGTGAAACGTCCACGTTGCCAGGAAGCGGCTCAGCAGGGTTACGCCAACGCCACCGAACTGGCGGATTATCTGGTGGCGAAAGGCGTACCGTTCCGCGAGGCGCACCATATTGTTGGTGAAGCGGTGGTGGAAGCCATTCGTCAGGGCAAACCGCTGGAAGATCTGCCGCTCGACGAGTTGCAGAAATTCAGCCCGGTGATTGACGAAGATGTCTATCCGATTCTGTCGCTGCAATCGTGCCTCGACAAGCGTGCGGCAAAAGGCGGCGTCTCACCGCAGCAGGTGGCGCAGGCAATTGCTTTTGCGCAGGCGCGGTTGGGGTAAGAACATTTATATGTATAAATTTGAGCCTGGCTTATCGCCGGGCTTTTTTATGGCAAAAAAAAGCGGATCCTGGAGATCCGCAAAAGTTCACGTTGGCTTTAGTTATTCGAGTTGAGAAACTCTCGAAACGGGCAGTGACTTCAAGGGTTAAAAGAGGTGCCGCTCCGTTTCTGTGAGCAATTATCAGTCAGAATGCTTGATAGGGATAATCGTTCATTGCTATTCTACCTATCGCCATGAACTATCGTGGCGATGGAGGATGGATAATGAATATTCGTGATCTTGAGTACCTGGTGGCATTGGCTGAACACCGCCATTTTCGGCGTGCGGCAGATTCCTGCCACGTTAGCCAGCCGACGCTTAGCGGGCAAATTCGTAAGCTGGAAGATGAGCTGGGCGTGATGTTGCTGGAGCGGACCAGCCGTAAAGTGTTGTTCACCCAGGCGGGAATGCTGCTGGTGGATCAGGCGCGTACCGTGCTGCGTGAGGTGAAAGTCCTTAAAGAGATGGCAAGCCAGCAGGGCGAGACGATGTCCGGACCGCTGCATATTGGTTTGATTCCCACAGTTGGACCGTACCTGCTACCGCATATTATCCCTATGCTGCACCAGACCTTTCCAAAGCTGGAAATGTATCTGCATGAAGCACAGACCCACCAGTTACTGGCGCAACTGGACAGCGGCAAACTCGATTGCGTGATCCTCGCGCTGGTGAAAGAGAGCGAAGCATTCATTGAAGTGCCGTTGTTTGATGAGCCAATGTTGCTGGCTATCTATGAAGATCACCCGTGGGCGAACCGCGAATGCGTACCGATGGCCGATCTGGCAGGGGAAAAACTGCTGATGCTGGAAGATGGTCACTGTTTGCGCGATCAGGCAATGGGTTTCTGTTTTGAAGCCGGGGCGGATGAAGATACACACTTCCGCGCGACCAGCCTGGAGACGCTGCGCAACATGGTGGCGGCAGGTAGCGGGATCACTTTACTGCCAGCGCTGGCTGTGCCGCCGGAGCGCAAACGCGATGGGGTTGTTTATCTGCCGTGCATTAAGCCGGAACCACGCCGCACTATTGGCCTGGTTTATCGTCCTGGCTCACCGCTGCGCAGCCGCTATGAGCAGCTGGCAGAGGCCATCCGAGCAAGAATGGATGGCCATTTCGATAAAGTGTTAAAACAGGCGGTTTAAACCGTTTAACGCAGCTACCCGATAGGCTTCCGCCATGGTCGGGTAGTTAAAGGTGGTGTTGACGAAGTACTCAATAGTGTTGCCGCCACCTTTCTGTTCCATAATCGCCTGACCGATATGAATAATTTCGGCAGCGCGCTCGCCAAAGCAGTGAATACCCAGAATCTCTTTTGTTTCCCGATGGAACAAAATTTTCAGCGTGCCCACGTTCATGCCGACGATTTGTGCGCGTGCCAGATGTTTAAACTGGGCGCGGCCCACTTCATATGGCACTTTCATCGCGGTCAGCTGCTGTTCGGTTTTGCCCACAGAGCTGATTTCCGGGATGGTGTAAATGCCGGTAGGGATATCTTCAATCAGATGCGCGGTGGCTTCGCCTTTTACCAGCGCCTGCGCGGCAATGCGCCCCTGGTCATAGGCCGCTGATGCCAGGCTCGGATAACCAATCACGTCGCCCACCGCGTAAACGTGCGGCTGTGCGGTCTGATACATGCTGTTGACCTTCAGCTGTCCGCGACTGTCAGTTTCCAGCCCAATGTTCTGTAACGCCAGCGAATCGGTATTACCGGTGCGACCGTTGGCATAGAGCAGGCAGTCAGCTTTCAGTTTTTTACCCGACTTCAAATGCATGATCACACCATCGTCACAGCCTTCGATCTTCTCGTACTCTTCGTTGTGACGAATCACTACGCCACTGTTCCAGAAGTGATAGGAGAGAGAATCTGACATCTCTTGATCGAGAAATGCCAGCAGGCGATCGCGGGTGTTGATCAGATCCACTTTTACATCCATACCGCGGAAGATCGACGCATATTCACAGCCGATCACTCCAGCACCATAGATAAGTACATGGCGCGGTTCGTGGTGCATGCTAAGAATTGAGTCGCTGTCGTAAATGCGTGGATGGGTGAAATCAACATCTGTTGGATGATATGGACGAGAGCCGCAGGCAATAACAAATTTTTCAGCGGTTAGTGTTTCGACGCTGCCGTCCGGGCAATCCAGCGCCAACGTATGCTCGTCAACAAAGCGAGCGTTCCCCTGCAATATTTCACAGTGATTACGTTCGTAAAATCCCTGACGCATGCGCGTTTGTTGATTAATCACGTTATCGGCATGGTTAAGGATATCGGCAAAAGAAGAGCGGAGCAGTCGGGAATGGTCGCTGTATAGTGGGTTTTGATTGAATTCTATAATGCGGCTGACGGCGTGACGGAGAGCTTTCGACGGGATGGTGCCCCAGTGGGTGCAACCGCCGCCAACATTTTGATAACGCTCGATAACTGCGACGCGCGCACCTTGCTTAACCAGGCCCATTGCAGCGCCTTCGCCGCCGGGGCCGGAACCTATTACTATGGCATCGTAATCGTAGGAATGTGGCATGGTAGGGCTTACCTGTTCTTATACATAAAAGCAACAGAATGGTAACATTTTATCGCGGGTAAGCCAATTGATCCCCGTCATTTATCTGGCTATATCCTGAGCGGCCTTTGCTTTGTCTGTTTCTTACTTTTGCCCTGACGTTTTATTGGATTTTTATCGACGATACTCTCCGTTTAAGCGGCAGGTTTCCGCTGTACGTAAAAGAACCGGCCAAAGAATTGCAGTAAATATGTTTTATTGCGTTACCGTTCATTCACAATACTGGAGCAATCCAGTATGTTCATTCTCTGGTATAGTGCCAGCAGTACTTTTGGCAAGGATTCAGACATCGTGATGGGCGTAAGAGCGCAACAAAAAGAAAAAACCCGCCGTTCGCTGGTGGAAGCCGCATTTAGCCAATTAAGTGCTGAACGCAGCTTCGCCAGCCTGAGTTTGCGTGAAGTGGCGCGTGAAGCGGGCATTGCTCCCACCTCTTTTTATCGGCATTTCCGCGACGTAGACGAACTGGGTCTGACCATGGTTGATGAGAGCGGTTTAATGCTACGCCAACTCATGCGCCAGGCGCGTCAGCGTATCGCCAAAGGCGGGAGTGTGATCCGCACCTCGGTCTCCACATTTATGGAGTTCATCGGTAATAATCCTAACGCCTTCCGGTTATTATTGCGGGAACGCTCCGGCACCTCCGCTGCGTTTCGTGCCGCCGTTGCGCGTGAAATTCAGCACTTCATTGCGGAACTTGCGGACTATCTGGAACTCGAAAACCATATGCCGCGTGCGTTTACTGAAGCGCAAGCCGAAGCAATGGTGACAATTGTCTTCAGTGCGGGTGCCGAGGCGTTGGACGTCGGCGTCGAACAACGTCGGCAATTAGAAGAGCGACTGGTACTGCAACTGCGAATGATTTCGAAAGGGGCTTATTACTGGTATCGCCGTGAACAAGAGAAAACCGCAATTATTCCGGGAAATGTGAAGGACGAGTAATGAAACAAGCAAATCAAGATAGAGGTACGCTGCTGCTGGCGTTGGTTGCTGGCTTATCGATTAATGGTACTTTCGCAGCGCTGTTTAGCTCCATTGTGCCATTTTCTGTATTCCCGATTATTTCCCTGGTGCTGACGGTTTACTGCCTGCATCAACGTTATCTTAATCGCACCATGCCGGTAGGCTTGCCGGGTCTGGCAGCTGCCTGTTTTATTCTCGGCGTACTGCTGTACAGCACGGTAGTTCGTGCGGAATATCCGGATATCGGCTCTAACTTCTTCCCGGCAGTACTCTCCGTCATTATGGTGTTCTGGATTGGCGCGAAGATGCGTAACCGTAAGCAGGAAGTTGCTGAGTAATCGGTATTATGCCGGATGCTGGCGCATCCGGCATGGGTTTTACTTCGCGGTCAGTAATACGCCGCACTCCATATGGTGCGTGTAGGGGAACTGATCAAACAGAGCCAGACGTTCGACCTTGTGCGTCTGGCTTAATGTTTCCAGATTCTTGCATAACGTTTCCGGATTGCAGGAGATATACAGAATACGTGGATACGCCTGCACCATTTTCTCGGTTTCACTGTCCAGACCGCTGCGCGGTGGGTCGACAAAAATGGTTTCGCACTGATAACTCTTCAAGTCTATCCCTTGCAGGCGATTAAACTCGCGTACACCATTCATCGCCTGAGTAAATTCTTCTGCCGCCATACGAATAATTTGTACGTTATCAATATGGTTAGCTGCGATGTTGTATTGCGCAGCAGCAACCGACGGCTTAGCGATTTCGGTGGCTAATACCCGATCAAAATTGCGCGCCAGTGCTAATGAAAAGTTACCGTTGCCGCAGTACAGCTCCAGTAAATCGCCTTTTGAGCCTTTGGTTACGTCCAGCGCCCATTCCAGCATCTGAATATTCATCGCCGCGTTCGGCTGGGTAAAACTGTTTTCTACCTGACGGTAGATCATCTCTTTCCCTGCGACCGGCAGACGTTCATCGATGTAATCTTGATCCAGCTCGATTTTGGTTTTCGTTGCCCGACCAATCAGATGCACATTCAGATTCTGCGCGCGCAGTGCATCGCGCAGGGCTTCCGCTTCCTGACGCCACTCATCATCCAGCTTTTTATGGTACAACAGGGAAACCACCGCCTGATTACTCAGCGTGGTGAGGTAATCAATCTGGAACAACTTGTGGCGCAGAACGGGATTATTACGCACACCCGCAATCATCGCCGTCATCAACTGGTTGATGAGTTCACTGGCAGCGGGGAAGCTATCCACGCGGATGCGGCTTTTGGTTTGTTGATCGAAAATGATGTGATACAGGTCATCGCCATCGTGCCAGATGCGGAACTCCGCACGCATCCGGTAATGACTGACCGGCGAGCGAAACACTTCCGGAACCAGGTCAGAAAACGGTGCCATCATACTTTGCAAACGTACCACTTTTTCGGCTAACTGCGCTTCATACTGTTCTGTTGGAAGGTGTTCGGGGGTCATGATGTATCCTGAAAAATTAAAGTACGCGGCGATTGTAGGGATTGCTCATCAGATGTCCAGATCTTGATGAATTCCTATTTGTGAGCTACGTCTGGACAGTAACTTGTTACAACCTGTAGCATCCACTTGCCGGTCCTGTGAGTTAATAGGGAATCCAGTGCGAATCTGGAGCTGACGCGCAGCGGTAAGGAAAGGTGCGATGATTGCGTTATGCGGACACTGCCATCCGGTGGGAAGTCATCATCTCTTAGTATCTTAGATACCCCTCCAAGCCCGAAGACCTGCCGGCCAACGTCGCATCTGGTTCTCATCATCGCGTAATATTGATGAAACCTGCGGCATCCTTCTTCTATTGTGGATGCTTTACAATGATTAAAAAAGCTTCGCTGCTGACGGCGTGTTCTGTCACAGCCTTTTCCGCTTGGGCACAGGATACCAGCCCGGATACTCTCGTCGTTACTGCTAACCGTTTTGAACAGCCGCGCAGCACTGTGCTTGCACCAACCACCGTTGTGACCCGTCAGGATATCGACCGCTGGCAGTCGACCTCGGTCAATGATGTGCTGCGCCGTCTTCCGGGCGTCGATATCACCCAAAACGGCGGTTCAGGTCAGCTCTCATCTATTTTTATTCGCGGTACAAATGCCAGTCATGTGTTGGTGTTAATTGATGGCGTACGCCTGAATCTGGCGGGGGGTGAGTGGTTCTGCCGACCTTAGCCAGTTCCCTATTGCGCTTGTCCAGCGTGTTGAATATATCCGTGGGCCGCGCTCCGCTGTTTATGGTTCCGATGCAATAGGCGGGGTGGTGAATATCATCACGACGCGCGATGAACCCGGAACGGAAATTTCAGCAGGGTGGGGAAGCAATAGTTATCAGAACTATGATGTCTCTACGCAGCAACAACTGGGGGATAAGACACGGGTAACGCTGTTGGGCGATTATGCCCATACTCATGGTTATGATGTTGTTGCCTATGGTAATACCGGAACGCAAGCGCAGACAGATAACGATGGTTTTTTAAGTAAAACGCTTTATGGCGCGCTGGAGCATAACTTTACTGATGCCTGGAGCGGCTTTGTGCGCGGCTATGGCTATGATAACCGTACCAATTATGACGCGTATTATTCTCCCGGTTCACCGTTGCTCGATACCCGTAAACTCTATAGCCAAAGTTGGGACGCCGGGCTGCGCTATAACGGCGAACTGATTAAATCACAACTCATTACCAGCTATAGCCATAGCAAAGATTACAACTACGATCCCCATTTTGGTCGTTATGATTCGTCGGCGACGCTCGATGAGATGAAGCAATACACCGTCCAGTGGGCAAACAATGTCATCGTTGGTCACGGTAGTATTGGTGCGGGTGTCGACTGGCAGAAACAGACTACGACGCCGGGTACAGGTTATGTTGAGAATGGATATGATCAACGTAATACCGGCATCTATCTGACCGGGCTGCAACAAGTCGGCGATTTTACCTTTGAAGGCGCAGCACGCAGTGACGATAACTCACAGTTTGGTCGTCATGGAACCTGGCAAACCAGCGCCGGTTGGGAATTCATCGAAGGTTATCGCTTCATTGCTTCCTACGGGACATCTTATAAGGCACCAAATCTGGGGCAACTGTATGGCTTCTACGGAAATCCGAATCTGGACCCGGAGAAAAGCAAACAGTGGGAAGGCGCGTTTGAAGGCTTAACCGCTGGGGTGAACTGGCGTATTTCCGGATATCGTAACGATGTCAGTGACTTGATCGATTATGATGATCACACCCTGAAATATTACAACGAAGGGAAAGCGCGGATTAAGGGCGTCGAGGCGACCGCCAATTTTGATACCGGACCACTGACGCATACTGTGAGTTATGATTATGTCGATGCGCGCAATGCGATTACCGACACGCCGTTGTTACGCCGTGCTAAACAGCAGGTGAAATACCAGCTCGACTGGCAGTTGTATGACTTCGACTGGGGTATTACTTATCAGTATTTAGGCACTCGCTATGATAAGGATTACTCATCTTATCCTTATCAAACCGTTAAAATGGGCGGTGTGAGCTTGTGGGATCTTGCGGTTGCGTATCCGGTCACCTCTCACCTGACAGTTCGTGGTAAAATAGCCAACCTGTTCGACAAAGATTATGAGACAGTCTATGGCTACCAAACTGCAGGACGGGAATACACCTTGTCTGGCAGCTACACCTTCTGAACCACGTCCCACCGTGCTGGTGTTTGACTCCGGCGTCGGTGGGTTGTCGGTCTATGACGAGATCCGGCATCTCTTACCGGATCTCCATTACATTTATGCTTTCGATAACGTCGCTTTTCCGTATGGCGAAAAAAGCGAAGAGTTTATTGTTGAGCGAGTGGTGGCAATTGTCACCGCAGTGCAAGAACGTTATCCCCTTGCGCTGGCTGTGGTCGCTTGCAACACCGCCAGTACCGTTTCACTTCCTGCATTACGCGAAAAGTTCGACTTCCCGGTTGTTGGTGTCGTGCCGGCGATTAAACCTGCTGCACGTCTGACGGCAAATGGCATTGTCGGATTACTGGCAACCCGCGGAACTGTTAAACGTTCTTATACTCATGAGCTGATCGCGCGTTTCGCTAATGAATGCCAGATAGAAATGCTGGGCTCGGCAGAGATGGTTGAGTTGGCTGAAGCGAAGCTGCATGGCGAAGATGTTTCTCTGGATGCACTAAAACGTATCCTACGCCCGTGGTTAAGAATGAAAGAGCCGCCAGATACCGTTGTATTGGGTTGCACCCATTTCCCTCTACTACAAGAAGAACTCTTACAGGTGCTGCCAGAGGGAACCCGGCTGGTGGATTCTGGCGCAGCGATTGCTCGCAGAACGGCCTGGCTGTTAGAACATGAAGCTCCGGATGCAAAATCTGCCGATGCGAATATTGCCTTTTGTATGGCAATGACGCCAGAAGCTGAACAATTATTGCCCGTTTTACAGCGTTACGGCTTCGAAACGCTCGAAAAACTGGCAGTTTTAGGCTGATTTGGTTGAATGTTGCGCGGTCAGAAAATTATTTTAAATTTCCTCTTGTCAGGCCGGAATAACTCCCTATAATGCGCCACCACTGACACGGAACAACGGCA
>NZ_SJWV01000249.1:0-4279 GCF_004352695.1 Escherichia sp. KCJ4928 | reverse complement strand
ATGAAATATAAAGGAATATTTCATTTTCAGTGGTTATGGTTATGCTATTGATAATCAAGGGTATTGCTAATGCCCTGACGCATACCACGTAAGCCAGGATTTTCGCAAGGGAAGATGATGATGACGAAACACCCGACAGGAATTTATGTCGGGTGCCTTGTTAAGGTCATAAGAAGGAGGCTAAGAATGGAGTTAAAAGAGAGCGTTATTAATTATTCTCCATTTGTTTTGCAACATCCATAATGTGGTAAAGCGGTACTCTGTTCTTAGCTAACTCCACCATGGCGTTCATATAAGGTACCATGGTTGAAAAAAGGATTTTATAACCTTCGCAAAAATAAGAAACAGTCTCATTGTTTACTTTAGTAATACGATGCTTAGGACAACCGCCATTGCAGATAGGTTTATATGCACATTTCAGACATTTCGCTGAAATCCGTTTTTTTTGCGCTGTCAGTTGTACACTGTTCATCGTTTTGAGTTCAGATTTATTAATGTTTCCAATTTTGTACTGTGGATAGACAAAATGGTCGCATTCATAAATATCTCCATTACTTTCAACAACCAGATTATCCTTGCAGGACTCCTGGAAAATACAACTGGTATGCCCATTCCCTAAAAAACGGCTGACAAAGCTTTCAAACTGACGGATGAAAATTTCACCCACATCGTTTTTAACCCATTGCATAAAAATGGTTGACATAAACTTGCCATAAGCCGTGGGAGGCACAGAAAAATCAATGATACGGAATGTGTTCTCACTATGACCACTGAAATCAATATTCGGCGTCCCGGTTTCGAGCAATTCGATAAATTGCATATGTTTACTGCCGATAGATTTTAAAAAATGATAAACCTCAAGAGGGTAATGGACATTAACGTTATTAATGACGGTTAACGTATTAAACTCAACTTGATATGATTTCAGTCGCTCGATGGCTGCTATCACTTTTGCAAAAGTACCGTTACCTGAATTACTGCGTCTGTAACGGTCATGTAGCTCCTGGGGGCCATCGATCGAGATACCAACCAGAAACTCATGTTCTTTGAGAAAAGCACACCATTCATTATTCAATAAAATGCCATTCGTTTGTAATGCATTAAAAATACGTTTTTGGCCTGCATAGCATTGTTGATAGTGAATAACTTTACGGAAAAAATCCAGGCCAGCCAGAGTGGGTTCACCGCCTTGCCAGGTAAAATAGACCTGATTGCCAGACGCTGCGATATATTGTTTGATGAACTCTTTCAGAGTGCTGTCATCCATCCATTTTTCATGAGTAAACTGCGACTCTTTTTCAAGGTAAAAACAGTAATCACATTTGAGATTACATTGAAAACTGGAGGGCTTGGCTGTAACGTGCATCGCTATCTCGCTCAATAAGGCGGCGGAAAATTCCGCCGCATGAAGGTTTAGTTATTTCGCTTCGCTTAGTGCTTTCTTGATATTGTTAAACTTCTCCTGATTTACTTCGCTAAGCGGTGGCTGGCTGCTGTCGATAAACTCTCTTACCACGCCTTGCATCTCTTTAACGACCTGCGGATTGGCGGCGGCAAGGTTATCTTTTTGCTGTAGATCCGTCAGTTTGTAGAGACCTAACTGATTGTTTTCTACTGTATACACAAGCGAATAATCGTTATTTCTCACCGTATAAGAGAATTGGCTTAAGTCCTCAGTGTTGGGGTTATGCGGGTAATCGTCTGACTGATGGCGAACAAATTTGTGGTAATTATCCCAGAATGGAATATTTTCCTCGTCAAACCAGTGAGAATAAGAGGTTATCCAGGTCAGATTTTTATGTGGCTCGCCTTGTTTCTTATCTTGCAACCAGGGCAGCAAGGAAACGCCATCCAGCTTAAGGTCTTTTGGAATGCTGATATCGGCTGCATCAAGTGCTGTCGGGTAGAAATCCATTGCGGAAATCAGCTTGTCATAATTACCGGGTTGAAGTTTTCCTTTCCACCACATAAACATTGGGGTGTGAGTACCGCCAGGATAGGTCTGACTCTTATAGCCTTTTTGCGCCCCGTTCAGCGGCAGAGGACCATCGATAACCGCACCATTATCGGAGGTAAAGAGAATAATTGTATTGTCATACTGTCCGTTTTTCTTCAGTTGTTCGAGAATGCGTTTTACACCCTGATCAACAGAATAAACGGAAGCGTAGTAGTTATCTGCTGTTTGACTACCGGTATTAAATTGCTTCTGATATTGATCCGGTGCAGGATTATCATTTGGCAGGTGCGGAGCATTATAAGCCAGGTAAAGCATAAAAGGCTGGTCAAGTGTTTTGGCACGATCAACAACGCCAATTGCCTCATCGGTTAACTGATCGCTGATATAACCTTTTGCGGGGACACGTTCACGATTTTTGAACAGTGAAGGGGAGTTGTAATATGCCGTTCCTGCAGCGTGGAATCCCATAAAGTAATCAAAGCCACGGTTTTGAGGTTGCCATTCTTCCGCAGAAAATGTGGTGAAGTTGTCATGATAGTCACGCGTTTGTTTATCTTCCGGTACCGGCACATTACTGATTTTTGACAAGTGCCATTTACCTACTGCTGCAGTGTAATAACCATGATTCTGGAATAATTCAGGCAAGAAAGTTTCTGTTAGCGGAATACCATCCTGAGCATCGGTATTGGAATAGACACCAAAGCGGGCGGGAGCTCGACCGGTCATTATTGCGGCACGGGAGGGGCCGGAAACACCGTGTGCCACATAGCCGTTAGTAAACCGTACGCCTTCATCCATTAATGAAAGGAGCGTCGGCGTTGATTTTTGTGCAGCTTCAATGGCTTTATCTATCCCTATTTTGTAGGTATCGACAACTTCACGATTTTCCATTGTTTTTGGGTCAAAAGATCCCTTATCAAAAGGAAGTTGTCCATAACCAAGATCATCCATGGTTAGTACGATAATATTTGGCTTTCCTTTGGTACTGTATTCAGTCGGCGTAAAGTCTGAGAAAGCAACGTTTGTTTTGGTTGCTTTCAGCTTTACATCATCTGCCGCATGAGCAGCAAATGCAGCCATACCAGATGCCAGTATCAAAGATATCGAGGTACTTACGACACTTTTCTTTAATGCAGACTTCATAAATGTTCCTCTTCTTATTGTACTTAATTCCGAAGTAATTTTACGAAGAGAAATAAGTGGATGTAAGTGAAGTTAGTCACATAAAGAGATAGCAGATTTAGCTAAAAAAAGGGAAATAACAGTCCATAAAGCGTTGACATTACTTTCTGTTCTATTAAGTAATTTCTCGCCGATAAACAACTAATTTATTGATATTTAATAAATTATTGCATTTTACTGACAAAATGCCGAATTGAGATCATAAATAATCATGCAACAGGTTATGCAAGTGCATAAATATGTGATGGATGTCACTTATTTATTTCAATAAATATATCGCCTAAAAACAACGCGGGGCAGGGAATGGCTGCCCCATATAATTCTTACGTAGCGTGCGTGGTTGACTACTCGTTAGCAAATAATCAAATAGCTAAAGCACTCATCGTGTTGCCCGTATTCATACCCGTGTGACTTTGACAACGGTACTCCTTAGAAACTCTCTTCGGACTGTTGCCGAAATGTTTGCGGAACGCATAAATAAAATAAGATGTACTGGCATAACCACATTGTTCGGCAATTTTATTGACTGAACCTTCTACGCGTATCAAATTTTTTGCGTGCTGCATTCTGGCATCTAATAGAATCTGTGAGAATGTCGTTTGCTCTTGCTTTAGTTTTTTCTTCAACAGACTTTCACTGATGTACAGGCAGTCACAAATATCTTTCAGCTTCCATGGGTGCGCCAGCTTCATGTTGACAATATTTCTCACTTTCCCGGAAACGGATAGCACACCGTTAGTTAATAGTGTAATGAAACCTTTGCATGCGGCAAAAATAGACAGGCAAGAAAAAAGCAAAAGTTCTGAAAAATTATGATGATTGCGTTCTTCCGAGTTGAGATAAGCAATCATTTCATTAAGCAATCCAGTCGGTACATTTGAAGCACGTAAAAACTTCGCAGGAACAGGCACCGTCACTGTCTGGATGTTAGTGCATTGTAGATATTTTTTAATGGTATTTTCATTAAATCCGATTTCTTTAAAATGCCGCTCATAAGGTTCAAAATGTGTACGAACAGCGTTATCTACCATCAGGATCTCGCCGTCAGAGAAGGCGTAATCTTTATCTAAAATGTTAGCGTTGAAAGCATGATGAATAAATATAACAGAACAAACGAGCGACATTTTATCTCCTTAAAAC
>NZ_SJWV01000248.1:0-4339 GCF_004352695.1 Escherichia sp. KCJ4928 | reverse complement strand
CGGATGTGGAGTCGATAAATGAGATTGAAGGAATATATATGAAATTAAGATTTATTTCGTCTGCGCTGGCTGCCGCACTATTCGCCGCTACGGGTAGTTATGCTGCCGTTGTAGATGGCGGTACAATTCACTTTGAAGGCGAACTGGTGAATGCTGCCTGTTCAGTGAATACTGACTCGGCAGACCAGGTTGTCACACTCGGTCAATATCGTACCGATATTTTCAATGCTGTTGGTAATACCTCTGCATTAATTCCATTCACCATTCAGTTGAACGACTGCGATCCTGTTGTTGCCGCTAATGCTGCCGTTGCATTTTCTGGTCAGGCTGATGCAATCAATGATAATTTATTGGCCATTGCATCCAGTACCAATACAACAACAGCAACGGGTGTCGGTATTGAAATACTTGATAATACATCCGCAATTCTCAAACCTGATGGGAATAGCTTCTCAACCAACCAGAACTTGATCCCCGGAACCAACGTTCTTCATTTTTCTGCACGTTATAAAGGCACCGGTACAAGTGCATCAGCAGGGCAAGCAAATGCTGACGCGACTTTTATTATGAGATACGAATAATCAAAACCACGTTGTTTTGAATTATATATCACGTCTTATAACAAAGTAATGTACCGGTTGTCTGAAGCGGTATGGTGGCAATGTAAATCGAAATCATGTTCACTTTGTATCATGCCGCTTTATTAAATGAAAAGGGAATGATGTGTTGTAAGAAACCAAAGCAATCATTTCTTTATATTTCTTATTTTTGCCGTCAGGAATACACAAGGCGTATTAACTATGATGACTAAAATAAAGTTATTGATGCTCATTATATTTTATTTAATCATTTCGGCCAGCGCCCATGCTGCCGGAGGGATCGCATTAGGTGCCACGCGTATTATTTATCCCGCTGATGCTAAACAGACTGCGGTATGGATTAGAAATAGCCATACCAATGAGCGTTTTCTGGTCAATTCGTGGATTGAAAACAGCAGCGGTGTAAAAGAAAAGTCATTCATCATTACACCGCCACTGTTTGTTAGTGAACCCAAAAGCGAAAATACTTTGCGTATTATTTACACCGGTCCACCGCTGGCAGCAGATCGTGAGTCTCTGTTCTGGATGAATGTTAAGACGATCCCTTCGGTAGATAAAAATGCATTGAACGGCAGGAATGTTTTGCAACTGGCGATTTTATCGCGCATGAAATTATTTCTCCGTCCAATTCAATTACAAGAATTACCCGCAGAAGCGCCGGACACACTCAAGTTTTCGCGATCCGGTAACTATATCAATGTTCATAATCCATCACCTTTTTATGTCACCCTCGTTAACCTGCAAGTGGGCAGCCAAAAGTGGGGGAATGCTATGGCGGCACCCAGAGTTAGTTCACAAATTCCCTTACCCTCAGGAGTGCAGGGAAAGCTGAAATTTCAGACCGTTAATGATTATGGTTCAGTAACCCCGGTCAGAGAAGTGAACTTAAACTAACCGAATCATCTGACAATATCAGAGCTAATTATGAAAATACCCACTACTACGGATATTCCGCAGAGGTATACCTGGTGTCTGGCCGGAATTTGTTATTCATCTCTTGCCATTTTACCCTCCTTTTTAAGCTATGCGGAAAGTTATTTCAACCCGGCATTTTTATTAGAGAATGGCACATCCGTTGCTGATTTATCGCGCTTTGAGAGAGGCAATCATCAACCTGCGGGAGTGTATCGGGTGGATCTCTGGCGTAATGATGAGTTCATTGGTTCACAGGATATCGTATTTGAATCGACAACAGAAAATACAGGTGATAAATCAGGTGGGTTAATGCCCTGTTTTAACCAGGTACTCCTTGAACGAATTGGCCTTAATAGCAGTGCATTTCCCGAGTTAGCCCAGCAGCAAAACAATAAATGCATCAATTTACTGAAAGCTGTACCTGATGCCACAATTAACTTTGATTTTGCAGCGATGCGCCTGAACATCACTATTCCTCAGATAACGTTGTTGAGTAGCGCTCACGGTTACATTCCGCCTGAAGAGTGGGATGAAGGTATTCCTGCTTTACTCCTGAATTATAATTTCACCGGTAACAGAGGTAATGGTAACGATAGCTATTTTTTTAGTGAGCTCAGCGGGATTAATATTGGCCCGTGGCGTTTACGCAACAATGGTTCCTGGAACTATTTTCGCGGAAATGGATATCATTCAGAACAGTGGAATAATATTGGCACCTGGGTACAGCGCGCCATTATTCCGCTGAAAAGTGAACTGGTAATGGGAGACGGCAATACAGGAAGTGATATTTTCGATGGTGTTGGATTTCGTGGTGTACGGCTTTATTCTTCCGATAATATGTATCCTGATAGCCAGCAAGGGTTTGCCCCAACGGTACGTGGGATTGCCCGTACGGCGGCCCAGCTAACGATTCGGCAAAATGGTTTTATTATCTATCAAAGCTATGTTTCCCCCGGCGCTTTTGAAATTACAGATTTGCACCCGACATCTTCAAATGGCGATCTGGACGTCACCATCGACGAGCGCGATGGTAATCAGCAGAATTACACTATCCCGTATTCAACAGTGCCAATTTTACAACGCGAAGGGCGTTTCAAATTTGACCTGACGGCGGGCGATTTTCGTAGCGGTAATAGTCAGCAATCAT
The DNA here is from genome assembly GCF_004352695.1 of Escherichia sp. KCJ4928. Lineage (NCBI taxonomy): Bacteria > Pseudomonadati > Pseudomonadota > Gammaproteobacteria > Enterobacterales > Enterobacteriaceae > Escherichia > Escherichia sp. KCJ4928. The sequence continues at coordinate 1,678 of NZ_SJWV01000248.1, read as the reverse complement.
CGCCTTTCTTTTTTCAGGGCACGGCACTCGGCGGTTTACCACAGGAATTTACTGCCTACGGCGGGACGCAATTATCTGCCAATTACACCGCCTTTTTATTAGGACTGGGGCGCAATCTCGGAAACTGGGGGGCAGTGTCGCTGGATGTGACCCATGCGCGCAGTCAGTTAGCCGACGACAGTCGTCATGAGGGGGATTCCATTCGCTTCCTCTATGCGAAATCGATGAACACCTTCGGCACCAATTTTCAGTTAATGGGTTACCGCTATTCGACACAAGGTTTTTATACCCTTGATGATGTTGCGTATCGTCGAATGGAGGGGTACGAATATGATTACGATTACGACGGTGAGCATCGGGATGAACCGATAATCGTGAATTACCACAATTTACGCTTTAGCCGTAAAGACCGTTTGCAGTTAAATATTTCACAATCACTTAATGACTTTGGCTCGCTTTATATCTCTGGTACCCATCAAAAATACTGGAATACTTCGGATTCAGATACCTGGTATCAGGTGGGGTATACCAGCAGCTGGGTTGGCATCAGTTATTCACTCTCATTTTCGTGGAATGAATCTGTAGGGATCCCCGATAACGAACGTATTGTCGGACTTAATGTTTCAGTGCCTTTCAATGTTCTGACCAAACGTCGCTACACCCGGGAAAATGCGCTCGACCGCGCTTATGCCTCCTTTAACGCCAACCGTAACAGCAACGGGCAAAATAGCTGGCTGGCAGGTGTAGGTGGGACCTTACTGGAAGGCCACAACCTGAGTTATCACGTAAGCCAGGGTGATACCTCGAATAATGGGTATACGGGCAGCGCCACGGCAAACTGGCAGGCCGCTTACGCTACGCTGGGGGTCGGGTATAACTACGACCGCGATCAACATGACGTTAACTGGCAGCTGTCTGGCGGTGTGGTCGGGCATGAAAATGGCATAACGCTGAGCCAGCCTTTAGGGGATACCAATGTTTTGATTAAAGCGCCTGGCGCAGGCGGTGTACGCATTGAAAATCAAACTGGCATTTTAACCGACTGGCGCGGCTATGCGGTGATGCCGTATGCCACGGTTTATCGGTATAACCGTATCGCGCTTGATACCAATACGATGGGGAATTCCATCGATGTTGAAAAAAATATTAGCAGCGTTGTGCCGACGCAAGGCGCGTTGGTTCGTGCCAATTTTGATACCCGCATAGGCGTGCGGGCGCTCATTACCGTTACCCAGGGCGGAAAACCGGTGCCGTTTGGATCACTGGTACGGGAAAACAGTATCGGAATAACCAGTATGTGGGTGATGACGGGCAAGTTTATTTAAGTGGTGCGCCATTGTCTGGTGAATTACTGGTTCAGTGGGGAGACGGCGCGAACTCACGCTGCATTGCGCACTATGTATTGCCGAAGCAAAGCTTACAGCAAGCCGTCACTGTTATTTCGGCAGTTTGCACACATCCTGGCTCATAAAGGAAATTATCAATGAAGATAATCTGCAGATTATTATTGGCGATGGCATGTTTGTGTCTGGCAAACATATCCTGGGCTACTGTTTGTGCAAATAGTACTGGCGTAGCAGAAGATGAACACTATGATCTCTCAAATATCTTTAATAGCACCAATAACCAGCCAGGGCAGATTGTTGTTTTACCGGAAAAATCCGGCTGGGTAGGTGTC
>NZ_SJWV01000247.1:0-4345 GCF_004352695.1 Escherichia sp. KCJ4928 | reverse complement strand
GGATCTTCCTCTCCCCCCACACAACGCCACCTCCCATCATCACAACATGTAGTGCCGGATTCAGCTGCTGATGACACTATATGTTGTGTCATCTCCCTGACCTGTGATGCGTCGCGCAGGGGCGGAAAACAGCGATATGATTATTTCCTCAGCGTGGTACACTTCCGGAAAGTTGTGATATTCAAGAAAGTCGGATCTGACGGAAACGACTCTCCGGTAATTTAACGGCGTGGTTATATGGATGCTTGTTATCATGGTGATGATGATAACGGCATGATGTTATCAGACGGCGTGACGGTAAGGGCAGTGATGATGGATGACGTTATCGCATGACCGTCCCTGCCCGGAAAAGAAAAAAGGAGTCACCCATGTTTTTTATTGAGAATGAAGGTCAGGCTGTCGCCAGAACGGATTACTGGCAGTCTGTACAGGCGCAGGCCGGATATGTCTACCTCAGCTGGAATGCCGGCGCAGCCAGGCTGCTTGTCCCGGATGCGGCAAAACATTTACTCAGGGAGATGCGGGGAGCTGAGTACGTCATCATCAGTAAGGGAACGCTGAATGGCCGCGATGCGCTGGAACTGGTATTTGAAGACGGCAGCGATGCGCCGTTCGTGATCCACATGCTGAGTGAGCAGTGCGATCGCCTGCTCCCCGAAAACAACCAGGGAGGGGGTTTTGTTGTCACCGTCTGGACGCGTGGCGGTAACCAGCTCCGTTATCCGGGAAAGTACCGGGTTGTGGAAAACCTGCCCGACGTTTCCCCGTGGAGTGAACACTGATATGCAGCACCTGCCGGCACCGATCCACCATGCCCGGGATGCCGCTCAGCTTCCTGTTGCCATCGATTATCCGGCTGCGCTGGCACTCCGCCAGATGTCGATGGTTCATGATGAACTGCCAAAATACCTGCTGGCCCCTGAAGTGAGCGCCCTGCTCCATTACGTCCCGGATCTGCGCCGCAAGATGCTGCTGGCCACACTGTGGAACACCGGTGCGCGCATTAATGAAGCACTGGCGCTGACGCGGGGGGATTTTTCGCTCGCGCCTCCGTATCCGTTTGTGCAGCTTGCGACCCTGAAACAACGGACCGAAAAAGCTGCCAGGACGGCAGGAAGAATGCCCGCCGGTCAGCAGACTCACCGGCTGGTTCCGCTCTCTGACTCCTGGTACGTCAGCCAGCTGCAGACGATGGTGGCCACACTGAAAATCCCCATGGAACGGCGTAATAAACGAACAGGCAGGACAGAGAAAGCGCGGATCTGGGAAGTGACGGACAGAACGGTCAGGACCTGGATTGGGGAGGCGGTTGCCGCCGCTGCCGCTGATGGTGTGACGTTCTCTGTCCCGGTCACGCCACATACGTTCCGCCATTCCTATGCGATGCATATGCTGTATGCCGGTATACCGCTGAAGGTCCTGCAGAGTCTGATGGGGCATAAGTCCATCAGCTCAACGGAGGTCTACACGAAGGTGTTTGCACTGGATGTGGCTGCACGGCACCGGGTGCAGTTTTCGATGCCTGAGTCCGATGCGGTCACAATGCTGAAAAACAGATATGCATAATAAGTCACAATTATGAATTGTGATTTCTTCTATAAAAAAAGAGACCACTGCAATATGTGATCTCTTGTATGCAAGGGGGCTTAAACAGTATGAATTCATAAGTGTGATTTCATAAGTAATAACTTTTTGATTATTATGTTAGTGTTTTTAAGTATTGCTCAAGGGCTACTCTGACGATGGCACTTACATTTTTTGGATCTTTACCATTGCGTTTATTCCTCAATGCCAGATCTTCTATTGTGACAAGCATGCTTTCACCAAGAGAGATTGTCGTCCGACATTGTTTTTCTGGTTCGGGTTTTTCCGGCGCGCCGTATGGTTTATCCGCAAGGCGCTGAGCCAGAGCCTCTGCTTGTTCTACCGTAACTGCAGCTCTGTTTAATGCTTGCTGGCTGGGTTTCTTCACCATGGGCCAAATACCTCATTCATTAAATGTTCAATTTCTGCTTTGGCTGCTGTATTGTTCGTTTCTACTACACCGGTGCCGTTGCTCATGCAATCGCGATAGACTTTTCTGAAACAAATAACTGAATCCAGAACTTGAATTGTTGGGAATTCTTCAAGATATTCAAGGAATTCTTTTCTCTCATTTCCCCTCAAAACCGGATTGGTTGTTGCCATACTTTGTAAACAATAAACCTTAAGTTCCGGGTTAAGGTTACGCATTGCGTCTATCTGTTGTTCTAGTTCTGTAAGAGTATCCAGATCTGGTTGAGAACACTGTAGTGGCGCAATTATTTGATGTGCGACAACCCCACTCGTTATGAATTCCTTTGAGTTTCTTCCTGCGACATCCACTATTACATCATCGAACTTTTCATTCAGAGCCTGTAGTGTTTGTGTCAGATTATCAAATTTCTCAACAAGAGTTATTGCTGGTAAAAGTCCTGCAGCTTCTCGTTCCGCATGATGTTTTGCGGCTGTTCGTTGTAGATCTCCGTTTAACAGGCAGACTTCCCTTCCTTTATTTGCGAGAGCAATAGCCAGGTTTGATGCAATGGTAGTTTTCCCTGAACCACCTTTGTTCCCACCAACTACAGTAATCATTGCAACCTCATAAATGTGATGTGTGAAGTATGATGATATTTTGACACGGTAACCTGAGGTGTCAATATGTGTTCATATTTATGAAGTATGAAACGTGAAGTGTGTCATATGATGTAATAAATAATACTTGTGTTTTGTGATTTCATAACTATGATAGTACTCAAATTGAGTATTACCTTGCAACCAGAAACAGTGATTTACTCAGATTGAGTATTTAAGGGGCTATAGATGAACGTATACTGCGATGATGGTTCAACAACAATCAAGTTGGCATGGAATGACAATGGGAAAATCAGTAAGTCGTTGTCGCAAAACTCATTTCGTCATGGATGGAAGGTTGACGGGTTAGGGATTCGCCAGACATTTAACTATGAACTGGATGGTAAAAAATACACGTATGATGAAGTTAGCAACCAATCTATTCTTACGACTCATATTGAGTATCAATATACGGATGTTAACCTGTTAGCTGTGCATCACGCTTTACTGAATAGTGGATTAGTGCCTCAGCCTGTATCATTGACTGTGACTTTGCCTATCAGTGAGTTCTACACGAAAGAGTGTCAAAAAAATGAACTCAACATTCAGCGTAAAATTGAGAATTTAATGAGGCCGATTCGTCTTAATAAAGGCGATGTTTTCACCATTGAACACGTTGATGTGATGCCTGAATCATTGCCAGCTGTGTTTTCTCGTCTGGTCATGGATAAAGTTGGTCAGTTCGAAAAATCGCTGGTAGTTGATATTGGCGGCACTACGCTTGATGTTGGTGTTATCGTTGGTCAATTTGACTCTGTAAGTGCCATTCATGGTAATTCTGGCATTGGTGTGTCTTCAGTTACGAAAGCTGCAATGAGTGCATTGCGCATGGCATCCAGTGATACCAGTTTCCTCGTTGCAGATGAATTGATTAAACGTCGTAATGACCCGGACTTTGTTCGGCAGGTTATAAATGACGAAACAAAAACTGATCTGGTCCTTAATACCATTGAGGGGGCTATTGCCAGTCTGGGGGAGCAAGTAGTCAATGAGCTCGGTGATTTTCATCATGTGAATCGTGTTTATGTTGTCGGTGGTGGGGCCCCGTTGATCTATGATTCGATAAAAACGGCATGGCACCATCTTGGGCAAAAAGTAGTGATGATGGAGTCGCCACAGACAGCACTGGTTGAAGCTATCGCGGCTTTCAAAGAGGAGTAATATTGTGGACGATGAACGGAAAAGGAAAAAATTCACACTTTATCTGCATCCGGAAAAAGCTGCAGACTTTCAAACTTTGGAAGCGATAGAGTCCGTTCCGCGTTCTGAGCGTGGTGAGCTGTTCCGGAATGCATTTATTTCTGGAATGGCGTTACACCAACTTGATCCTCGCCTGCCTGTATTGCTGACTGCCATTTTGAGCGAGGAGTTTTCAGCAGATCAGGTTGTAACCTTACTCAGTCAGACGACTGGATGGAAGCCTTCTCAGGCCGATATCAGAGCTGTGTTGACTGAACTCGGTGCTTTGCAATCTGCTGAAAAAATGCCTCCTTCTGCTACTGATTCGGTGCAGGAGGCAATGAATGATGTGCGCCTTAAAATGCAAAAATTATTCTGATATATCAGAATGAAGCAATGGGGATCTCAGTCCATTGTGTTGTATACGAAGGCGAGAGCATTTCCCGTTTCATTTGCCATTCAGGGGCGGTTCCTCGCCTCGCAAACCACACTTTCCCTTTTCCAGACTGGTTCA
>NZ_SJWV01000246.1:0-4365 GCF_004352695.1 Escherichia sp. KCJ4928 | reverse complement strand
GATCACGCTCGGCAGAAATCACGCTCTGGATGAACGATGTGCTAAGATGCGGAGACTTAAGGTCAAAAAAACAGAAGGGTAAAAAATGGAATCACTGGCCTCACTCTATAAAAATCATATAGCTACCTTACAGGAACGGACTCGCGATGCGCTGGCGCGCTTCAAGCTGGATGCGTTACTTATTCACTCCGGCGAACTGTTCAACGTTTTTCTCGACGATCATCCCTATCCGTTTAAAGTGAACCCGCAATTCAAAGCGTGGGTGCCGGTAACTCAGGTGCCAAACTGCTGGCTGCTGGTGGATGGCGTGAACAAGCCGAAACTGTGGTTCTATCTGCCGGTTGATTACTGGCACAACGTCGAACCGCTGCCGACCTCTTTCTGGACTGAAGACGTGGAAGTGATCGCGCTGCCGAAAGCCGATGGCATTGGTAGCCTGCTGCCTGCTGCGCGCGGGAATATCGGTTATATCGGTCCGGTGCCGGAACGTGCGCTGCAACTGGGTATTGAGGCCAGCAATATCAACCCGAAAGGGGTGATCGACTACCTGCATTACTACCGCTCCTTCAAAACCGAGTACGAACTGGCCTGTATGCGTGAAGCGCAGAAAATGGCGGTCAACGGTCATCGCGCGGCAGAAGAAGCGTTCCGTTCTGGCATGAGCGAGTTCGATATCAACATTGCCTATCTGACCGCGACCGGTCATCGTGATACCGACGTACCTTACAGCAACATTGTGGCGCTCAACGAACACGCTGCGGTGTTGCATTACACCAAACTGGACCACCAGGCACCGGAAGAGATGCGCAGCTTCCTGCTGGATGCCGGGGCCGAATATAACGGCTATGCGGCTGACCTGACCCGTACCTGGTCGGCAAAAAGTGACAACGACTACGCACAGCTGGTGAAAGACGTAAATGATGAACAACTGGCGCTGATCGCTACCATGAAAGCAGGCGTCAGCTATGTGGATTACCACATCCAGTTCCATCAGCGCATCGCCAAACTGCTGCGTAAACATCAAATCATCACCGATATGAGTGAAGAAGCGATGGTCGAAAACGATCTCACCGGACCGTTTATGCCGCACGGTATTGGCCATCCGCTGGGCCTGCAGGTGCATGACGTAGCCGGTTTTATGCAGGATGATAGCGGTACGCACCTCGCGGCACCGGCAAAATATCCGTACCTGCGCTGCACCCGTATTCTCCAGCCGGGCATGGTGTTAACCATCGAACCGGGTATCTACTTCATTGAATCGCTGCTGGCACCGTGGCGTGAAGGGCAGTTCAGCAAGCACTTCAACTGGCAGAAAATTGAAGCACTGAAACCGTTCGGCGGCATTCGTATCGAAGACAACGTGGTGATCCACGAAAACAACGTGGAAAACATGACCCGGGATCTGAAACTGGCGTGATGGAAAGCTGGTTAATTCCTGCGGCACCGGTCACGGTCGTTGAAGAGATCAAAAAGAGCCGCTTCATAACGATGTTGGCGCATACCGATGGCGTTGAGGCGGCGAAAGCGTTTGTTGAATCGGTGCGGGCAGAACACCCCGATGCCCGCCACCATTGCGTGGCGTGGGTGGCGGGTGCGCCGGATGATTCTCAACAGCTGGGTTTCTCTGACGACGGGGAGCCGGCGGGAACGGCAGGTAAACCGATGCTCGCCCAGCTAATGGGCAGCGGCGTCGGGGAAATTACCGCTGTGGTAGTGCGCTACTACGGCGGCATATTGCTTGGCACCGGTGGGTTAGTGAAAGCGTATGGCGGCGGCGTGAATCAGGCGCTGCGCCAGCTAACGACCCAACGCAAGACGCCATTAACCGAATATACTTTGCAATGTGAATATAGTCAGTTAACCGGCATTGAAGCGTTGCTGGGGCAGTGTGACGGCAAAATTATCAACAGTGATTATCAGGCATTCGTTCTGCTGCGGGTGGCGCTTCCGGCGGCGAAAGTGGCTGAATTTTCCGCAAAGCTGGCGGATTTTAGCCGTGGTTCATTGCAATTGTTAGCGATTGAAGAATAATCCCCACTTCGTTTTGCAGAACTAAGGAAGCGGCAGAGATGCATTTTCGCGCCATTACCCGAATCGTTGGACTACTGGTCATCTTATTTTCAGGGACCATGATTATCCCTGGGCTGGTAGCACTCATCTACCGGGATGGAGCGGGCCGCGCTTTTACCCAGACCTTTTTTGTCGCCCTCGCCATTGGCTCTATGCTGTGGTGGCCGAACCGCAAAGAGAAAGGCGAACTTAAATCCCGTGAGGGGTTTCTGATAGTGGTGCTGTTCTGGACCGTGCTGGGTAGCGTCGGTGCGCTCCCTTTTATCTTCTCGGAAAGCCCGAACCTCACGATTACCGATGCGTTTTTTGAATCTTTCTCTGGCCTGACCACCACCGGGGCCACTACGCTGGTGGGGCTGGATTCGCTCCCTCACGCCATCCTCTTTTATCGCCAGATGCTGCAATGGTTTGGCGGGATGGGGATCATCGTGTTAGCGGTTGCGATACTGCCTATCCTCGGCGTGGGTGGGATGCAGCTCTATCGCGCAGAAATGCCCGGCCCGCTGAAAGATAACAAAATGCGCCCGCGAATTGCGGAAACGGCGAAAACCCTGTGGTTGATTTATGTCTTGCTGACCGTCGCCTGTGCGCTGGCGTTGTGGTTTGCCGGAATGGATGCCTTTGATGCCATCGGCCATAGCTTTGCGACTATCGCTATTGGCGGCTTCTCGACACATGATGCCAGTATCGGTTATTTCGATAGCCCGACTATTAACACTATCATTGCTATCTTCCTGCTGATCTCCGGCTGTAACTACGGTCTGCACTTTTCACTGTTAAGTGGGCGTAGTCTGAAGGTTTATTGGCGCGATCCGGAATTTCGCATGTTTATCGGCGTACAGTTTACGCTGGTGGTTATTTGTACCCTCGTACTGTGGTTTCATAATGTCTACAGTTCGGCGCTGATGACAATTAACCAGGCGTTTTTCCAGGTGGTGTCGATGGCGACAACCGCCGGGTTTACGACTGACAGCATTGCCCGCTGGCCGCTCTTTTTGCCGGTACTGCTTTTATGTTCGGCTTTTATCGGCGGTTGTGCCGGGTCAACGGGCGGTGGCCTGAAAGTGATCCGCATCCTGCTGCTGTTTAAGCAGGGGAACCGTGAGCTGAAACGACTGGTGCATCCGAACGCCGTCTATAGCATTAAGCTGGGGAATCGCGCACTGCCGGAACGTATCCTCGAAGCCGTTTGGGGATTTTTCTCCGCCTATGCATTGGTGTTTATTGTCAGTATGCTGGCGATTATCGCCACGGGCGTGGATGACTTTTCTGCCTTTGCCTCAGTTGTTGCGACATTGAATAACCTGGGGCCAGGGCTTGGCGTGGTTGCTGATAACTTTACCAGTATGAACCCGGTGGCTAAATGGATCCTGATTGCCAACATGCTGTTTGGTCGTCTCGAGGTCTTTACATTGCTGGTGCTCTTTACCCCGACTTTCTGGCGTGAATGATGGAGTAATACGTGAAAACATTAATTCTTTTCTCAACAAGGGACGGACAAACGCGCGAGATTGCCTCCTACCTGGCTTCGGAACTGAAAGAACTGGGGATCCAGACGGATGTCGCCAATGTGCACCGCATTGAAGAACCACAATGGGAAAATTATGACCGTGTGGTCATTGGTGCTTCTATTCGCTATGGTCACTACCACTCTGCGTTCCAGGAATTTGTCAAAAAACATGCGACGCGACTGAATTCGATGCCGAGCGCCTTTTATTCCGTAAACCTGGTGGCGCGCAAACCGGAGAAGCGTACTCCACAGACCAACAGCTACGCGCGGAAGTTTCTGATGAACTCGCAATGGCGTCCCGATCGCTGCGCGGTCATTGCCGGGGCGCTGCGTTACCCACGTTATCGCTGGTACGATCGTTTTATGATCAAGCTAATTATGAAGATGTCAGGCGGTGAAACGGATACGCGCAAAGAAGTTGTCTATACCGATTGGGAGCAGGTGGCGAATTTCGCCCGAGAAATCGCCCATTTAACCGACAAACCGACGCTGAAATAAGCATAAAGAATAAAAAATGCGCGGTCAGAAAATTATTTTAAATTTCCTCTTGTCAGGCCGGAATAACTCCCTATAATGCGCCACCACTGACACGGAACAACGGCAAACACGCCGCCGGGTCAGCGGGGTTCTCCTGAGAATCTCAACAGAGAAAAGTAAAAAATGCTTGACTCTGTAGCGGGAAAGCGTATTATGCACACCCCGCGCCGCTGAGAAAAAGCGAAGCGGCACTGCTCTTTAACAATTTATCAGACAATCTGTGTGGGCACTCGAAGATACGGATTCTT
>NZ_SJWV01000245.1:0-4490 GCF_004352695.1 Escherichia sp. KCJ4928 | reverse complement strand
CTCTTAACGTTACCCGCCGTATTGCAACAAGCAATAAAACAGGCACATCCGCTCAAACACGTAGAAGCAACCTTTGAAAGTCAGCACCAGTTTATTGATGCGGTGATAACCCTTAAACCGATAATAGAAACGCAGGGAACCAGCTTTATTTTATTGCTTCATCCTGTGGAACAGATGCGGCAGTTGATGACCAGTCAATTAGGAAAAGTCAGCCATACCTTCGCTCATATGCCACAGGACGATCCGCAAACCCGCCGCTTGATTCATTTTGGTCGCCAGGCGGCGCGCAGTAGCTTTCCTGTCCTGCTTTGTGGAGAAGAGGGCGTGGGCAAGGCACTGCTAAGTCAGGCAATTCATAATGAAAGCGAGCGTGCTGCAGGTCCTTATATCGCCGTCAATTGTGAGTTATATGGTGATGCGGCACTGGCGGAAGAATTTATTGGTGGCGATCGCACGGACAATGAAAATGGCCGTCTGAGTCGGCTGGAACTGGCGCACGGCGGCACGCTGTTTCTTGAAAAGATTGAATATCTGGCGGTGGAGTTACAGTCTGCTTTGCTTCAGGTTATCAAGCAGGGTGTTATCACGCGACTGGATGCGCGGCGTTTAATACCAATTGATGTCAAAGTGATTGCCACAACGACCGCGGACCTCGCAATGCTGGTGGAACAAAATCGTTTTAGTCGCCAGCTGTATTACGCGTTGCATGCATTTGAAATTACCATCCCGCCTCTGCGTATGCGGCGTGGCAGCATTCCGGCGCTGGTGAATAACAAATTACGCAGTCTTGAAAAACGCTTCTCTACGCGGCTGAAAATTGATGACGATGCCCTCGCTCGCCTGGTTTCCTGTGCATGGCCTGGCAACGATTTTGAACTTTACAGCGTCATCGAGAATCTTGCTCTGAGTAGTGATAATGGGCGCATTCGCGTCAGTGATTTGCCGGAACATCTGTTTACCGAGCAGGCAACAGATGATGTCAGCGCCACACGCCTTTCCACCAGTCTGTCATTTGCGGAAGTTGAAAAAGAGGCAATTATTAACGCAGCCCAGGTCACAGGCGGTCGCATTCAGGAAATGTCGGCTTTACTTGGGATCGGCCGCACTACGCTGTGGCGGAAAATGAAGCAACATGGCATTGATGCAGGGCAGTTTAAGCGCCGGGTATGAAAGACAGAGACGATTTCTGATACATCAGAGTGATCTATATTTCATTCCGGCGCACGCTAACATTTTTCAGCATCGTTTAAGGGCTGGTCTATCCCGCACTTAAAAGCTGAAGCGATATCCTCCGTTGACTTGCTTCTGATCAAAGAGGTTACTCTGCGTGTAATCCGCTTCGAGGTAGAATGTGTGCTGTTTGTTATACTGTGCACTGACTCCCACGCCGTTATTCCAGCCATTACCTTTGAAACTGTACTTCTCCCGGGAGTTGTTCAACAGATAGTCTGTATCCCCTGAAAACTCGCGGATAGCTCCAGTCTTCACATACATATTCAGCTGGCTGTTGCCTGCGGTGATGTCATATCCCAGTATCATGCTGGCACGCCCCAGCAGCGATTCGTAGTGATTCAGATGTATATTGAGGCCATTACTCGCCTTCATAGCCATCTCATTCTGGTGGCTGTATGTAAGCTGGGTTTGCGGCTCTATATAGAACCCATAACCAGTAGGGGACAGGTTGAACCTCTGCCCGGCTTCCAGGGAGATGCTCATTCCATTCGCAGTGCCGTTGGCGTTAACGCCGTTGTTCTGACTGTCCAGTACGTGGAAACTATTTTTCTGGCGCGATGCTTTTATAACGAGATCGCTGTAAAAACCGTTTTGTGCCATGTAACTGGCGTACATTCCCATGTAGTCTGAACGTGCGGTACCGTCGCCTCCGCTATAGTCCGGCGATGCATGTGTTGAGCCAATATACAGACCGACATACAACGGCATTACATCAGAGAGACGTTTATCCCCACCAAACTGGATACCGCTGTAACCCATGTCAAAGCCGCTCAGTTTGCCACTGGCAAAGGAGTCCAGGCTTCCCCCATAACTGCGCAACCAGATATTACCGTCTTTACTCTGATTTCGCAGGTCACCCATCCGTTGCATCAGCGTACGGTTTTCAACATAGTTCAATAAGTAACCGACATTGAGATAATTGCCGCCAGCATCTGCGGTCGTGGTGGGTTTAGGCGTGGGAGCGGGTTCAGGCGTAGGATCGGGGTTGACTATGGGAGGCTGAGCGGGAGCTGGTGTGGGTTCAGGATTAGGAGTCGGTTCCGGAACTGTCCCGGAAGCGTAAAGCTCCCAGTTAGTGCCATTTTTACGCACATCGTACAGATATCCCCCCAACTCAACCTGAGAAGACGCGCTGAACGAGGCCGCGCCGTCAGTGGTTTTTACCACTGTCAGAACTTCATTTCCCGTTGTGGCCTCGCTGCCCTGGTTGCGGATAGCCAATACGTGATTACCAGCACTACTCCCGCTGATATTCAATAAATCCCCTTTATTATTAACGCCATTACCCTCGCCAACAACATCAGCACGCATAATAAAGGTACTGTTACCGCTCAGGTTCTCTACGTTTAATGTGGCAAATGTGCCGGCAGTTGACCCGTGGCTGGCAAAATCGACAGTTGAATGGCTCAGCGCCAGCGTGTCGAGATTAGAATTACTTGTTACGTTCCAGACGCTGTTATTCATTGCAACGTCCAGTTTTCCGCCATTGACATTATCGCTGAGGGAGGAACCTGTCCAAACCGACCCAGGGTGCATATCCAGATTGATTAGCCCACCTTTGGAAAGAACGCTACCGTTGATAAGCATACGACCCGAGGCGTTGATGCGGCTGGCGGCATAACCATCGTCATGTTGCGTTGCAATGGCCATCTGGTCGGGTGTACTCATATCAATGACCAGATCGCTCGTGAGGTCGATCTGGCTGTTGGTCATGGCATAAATTCCCCTGGCTCCTGCCGCGCCGGTGATAGCCAAACTGTCTCCGGTTATTCTACCGCCGCTGAGCGCCCACAAACCCAGCGCCAGACTGCCATTACGATCAACTGTAATATCGGTATTTTGCATGTTGACAACAGCCGTTGCCGTCTGGGCCGAGGCACCATAAGAACCGCCGGAAAAGATGCTGTTTCGTTGCGCTGCCGTGCCAGAAAAATTGATTGTCGCGTCTGAACCACTGGTGACGAGGCCACCGCCCTGCGCGGAAGAAATATGGCTATCTGCACCGATAGTGGTTGTACCACCACGAACTTCGACGCCATTGGCCGCGGCTCCAGTTACATCAACAGTGAGTGCATTCGCGCTAACCTGGCCAAAGTTCCAGAGGCCGTGTGCATTATCGCCATTGGTTTTAATGGAACTGTTTGTTCCGAGATCGACAACAGAGTTTTTCTGTACGTTTATCCCCATGGCGCTGTAGCCCTGAACATCGATTGTCAGGTCTGTAGCCGTAAAACGCGCAGCACCATTGGCGTTATTGCCGTTGAGACCACCGATATAAACACCTGTACTTCCATCGGTCGTGATTTTACTTCCGCTTCCAAGATCGACACTGGTGCCATAGTCATTGATGGTTAGGCCTATACCGTTCGAGTTTTCAATGGTGAATTGAGTGGCTGTTAGTGTTGAGCTATGCCCAATAATGATGCCGTCATCGTTACTCTTAATGGTGCTGCCTGTGCCTAAGTCAGCATGGGTATAGTCACCAATTAAGTTAATGCCGATGGCAGAGGTTTGACCAACAACATCTACTGTGAGTCGGTTAGCTGTCAGGGAGCTGTTTTTGCCCTGAATAATGATTCCTTTTGCATATCCAGAGGCGTCGTTGACATTGACGGTGACATCATTACCCAGGTTGATATTGCCAGGCGTGTTTCCTGCTGGGGTCATTACACCATAGAGGTTTCCTGATGGATCGGCGGTATCTCCTGTAATTCTGTCACCATCATTAATAGTAATATTGGTGCCATATTGACTTCCTGTATCAGCAGCTATCAGCAGGGGGGAAAAGATAATTGCATTCAAACCAATAGCGCCAAATTTTATCAGTTGAATTGAGGGCGAACGGATTTTTAATTCAGCGAGACGATCTGCTTTGGTATTCCCATTGTGTTGTTTGATGCCCATACCACTCCTATATAGTACCCAGACTATGGGTCTATGGATTTTGTCATTTTGTTTAAATCAATGAATAATATCCTCTTATCATCATGATATTTGTATGGTGCAATCATGATGAGCTTCTCAGAGAATAATTCTCTATTACCGGGCAAAATCAGGAACACAGGAATTAATATATATTTAACATCCCCCTTACAAAGGTGAGTTTATATCGAGTTATTCCCTAAGTTGTCGTTACTTATTCCAATTCGTTACTATAAATATGGCAAAAATATTACAACAAACAGCGGTTAAAAAATTTGGTGAAGATTTTTTGTAATAATCCTAATTAGTTATGGGAATTTCGCTTGATGTATCTG
>NZ_SJWV01000244.1:0-4604 GCF_004352695.1 Escherichia sp. KCJ4928 | reverse complement strand
CTGAATAGCTATGCATACGGTTAAAATTTATCAGGTGCGATCGCGGCAGCTTTTCGGGTGGTTTGTTGCCATTTTTACCTGTCAGCAGCCGTGATCGCGCTGAACGCATTTCAGCGGTGCGTACAATTAAGGGATTATGGTAAATCCACTTACTGTCTTCCCTCGTAGCCATCGAGATAAACCGCAGAAATGGTGTCTGCCATTAGTTTCATTTTTTTCGGCGAAGGCATATCGCTGTTTGTGTATTTTCTGCCAGCAAAGGTTGTTGTGCTCCGGAGTGAGTGAAAAAATTTTTCTGAGTGGAATTCTTTTACACGTTGCTGTGCCGTTTCTGCTGATACTCCGGCTGCTTTGTCTTTCATCCCCATATCCCGGAACTGCTGAAAGAACGGGAGCATCATACGTATGGTGTCTGCTTTCTGGGTGTAGAAGTTAGGATCAAATCCATCATCTGAAGCATAAACATAATGCCGGGTATGTCGTTCCAGGCTGGTCTTTGGTGTGCATCCTGTAAGAGCTATTGTTGCTGTTATCAGAGGTATCAGAAGCAGCCTGGCAGCGGCAGATCTCATAAACATCTCCTTGCGTTTTTAATCTTGATACTCAGGGAGTTATATCTCCGAAGAGTATCTCTTATCATACGTCGGTTTACTCCCAATGTGATTTGATGGTCAATGAGTCAGGAATAATCCCGTGAAAAAATGTGTGCCAGTCCTGCTTTTTAGTGTTCTTTCTGCTTCGGTTGCCAGTCATGCGGACAGCAATGTTTTTCAACAAAAGGCCGAGAAGACAAAAAACGGCATTGTTGCGGATGTTAATGCCAGACAGAAAATGTTCAGTAACAGACTGAAGATACAACTTCAGATCGATGAGTTGAGAGCAGAGCTGGCTGGCACCAGAGATGCCCAAAAAAGAGAGGATTTGCGTAAAAAACTGGAGTCTCTGGAGCGGCAAAAGAAATCCTTACGCTGATGGGGGCGTATTTTCCCCGGTTTCTTCCATAACCTTTTTACCGTTCAGATATTTACGGGCGAGGCGAATGCGTCTTGCCTGGTATACCGCCGAGTAAGCCTGGGTGGGATTCACACCATTACTGATTTCACTGACCACATGACGCTGATCTGCCAGTGTCAGCGTGTAAACCTGTTTCTGGATGAGGTCACGGGCTTTGTCATGCTCATATCCGGCAGCAACAAGGGTGTCGAGAAGTCGTTTGTCTGTTTTGTTCAGTTTATGGCGGGGTGATTTGCTCACATCGTTCTCCGTTTTTTCATGATCCAACAGTTTTATATCTCATCCTGATTTGCTCCGGTGTTCTGTTTCGACGTTCTCAATGCCTGCCTCCCCATAGTGTGATCCTTATTGCAAAAATGAAAATCCATGCTCTTGACATGGACAATGCTGAGTAGTAGGTTTTACTGTACATAAAACCAGTGGTTATATGTACAGTATGTTGTTTTTAATTTATTGTTTTAATTATCAAAGAGGAATTTCTTTATGGATAAAGTCACTGATAATTCTCCAGATGTGGAGAGCACAGAATCTACTGAGGGGTCATTCCCAACTGTTGGGGTTGATACTGGCGATACGATTACAGCGACGCTTGCAACTGGAACTGAAAATGTTGGTGGAGGCGGTGGAGCATTTGGTGGGGCCAGTGAAAGTTCTGCTGCGATACATGCAACCGCTAAATGGTCTACCGCGCAGTTGAAAAAACATCAGGCTGAACAGGCTGCCCGTGCTGCTGCGGCTGAGGCAGCATTGGCAAAAGCGAAATCTCAGCGTGATGCCCTGACTCAACGTCTCAAGGATATTGTTAATGACGCTTTACGTGCTAATGCCGCTCGTAGTCCATCAGTAACTGACCTTGCTCATGCCAATAATATGGCAATGCAGGCAGAGGCTGAGCGTTTGCGCCTTGCGAAGGCAGAGCAAAAAGCCCGTGAAGAAGCTGAAGCAGCAGAAAAAGCGCTCCGGGAAGCAGAACGCCAACGTGATGAGATTGCCCGCCAACAGGCTGAAACCGCGCATTTGTTAGCAATGGCGGAGGCAGCAGAGGCTGAGAAAAATCGACAGGATTCTCTTGATGAAGAGCATCGGGCTGTGGAAGTGGCAGAGAAGAAGCTGGCTGAGGCTAAAGCTGAACTGGCGAAGGCCGAAAGCGATGTACAGAGTAAGCAAGCGATTGTTTCCAGAGTTGCAGGGGAGCTTGAAAACGCTCAAAAAAGTGTTGATGTGAAGGTTACTGGATTTCCTGGATGGCGTGATGTTCAGAAAAAACTGGAGAGACAATTGCAGGATAAGAAGAATGAATATTCGTCAGTGACGAATGCTCTTAATTCTGCGGTTAGCATTAGAGATGCTAAAAAAACAGATGTTCAGAATGCTGAGATAAAATTAAAAGAAGCTAAGGATGCTCTTGAGAAGAGTCAGGTAAAAGACTCTGTTGATACTATGGTTGGGTTTTATCAATATATAACCGAACAATATGGGGAAAAATATTCCAGAATAGCTCAGGATTTAGCTGAAAAGGCGAAGGGTAGTAAATTTAGTAGTGTTGATGAAGCTCTTGCTGCATTTGAAAAGTATAAAAATGTACTGGATAAGAAAATCAGTAAGGTTGATCGGGATGCTATTTTTAATGCGTTAGAGTCTGTTAATTATGATGAGTTATCTAAGAATTTAACGAAGATATCAAAGTCGCTTAAAATCACTAGTCGAGTATCTTTTCTATATGATGTTGGTTCTGATTTTAAAAATGCAATAGAAACTGGTAACTGGCGACCTTTGTTTGTCACGCTGGAGAAAAGTGCGGTCGATGTAGGTGTGGCAAAAATTGTGGCATTAATGTTTAGTTTTATTGTTGGTGTGCCTCTTGGTTTCTGGGGGATTGCAATTGTCACAGGTATTGTTTCTTCTTACATAGGGGATGATGAGTTGAACAAACTTAATGAGTTGTTAGGGATTTAATTTCTCTTTAGAGTGTAATATATGAAACTTGGCAATCCTACTGGGATTGCCATTAATAAATAAAACAATGCAGATAACTTGCATAAGTACCAGGGTTCTTTTTTTAACTTTGTATTTTCTTTGATATATCTAGATATGGTTAATTTAGAGTATGGATATAGCAATACATGTATTGATGATATAAATATAAATAACAAAGGAGTGTTATCATTGTCGTTAAATATTAAAATAAGAATCCATGGTATAAGTGATTCAGGTAAATTATGTAGGTAGTATTTTAAATGCATAAGTATTTTTACTTTTGTTGGAAAGAAATATGAAAATAATAATTTTTCTAATTACAATATTATTCTTGTCAGGATGTCAAGCAAACTATATTCGTGATGTGCAAGGAGGAACCGTTGCACCATCTTCGTCTTCTGAACTGACGGGGATCGCGGTTCAGTAGAAAAGATCAAAGGATCTTCTTGAGATCCTTTTTTTCTGCGCGTAATCTGCTGCCTGTAAACGAAAAAACCGCCTGGGGAGGCGGTTTAGTCGAAGGTTAAGTCAGTTGGGGACTGCTTAACCGGGTAACTGGCTTTAGTGGAGCACAGATACCAAATGCTGTCCTTCCAGTGTAGCCGCTATAAGGCTTCAACTTCAAGAGTTCTGCGTATCTAAATCCACTATCCAGTTACCAATGGCTGCTGCCAGTGGCGTTAAGTCGTGTCTTACCGGGTTGGACTCAAGACGATAGTTACCGGATAAGGCGCAGCGGTCGGGCTGAACGGGGGGTTCGTGCACACAGCCCAGCTTGGAGCGAACGACCTACACCGAACTGAGATACCAACAGCGTGAGCTATGAGAAAGCGCCACGCTTCCCGAAGGGAGAAAGGCGGACAGGTATCCGGTAATCGGCAGGGTCGGAACAGGAGAGCGCACGAGGGAGCTTCCGGGGGGAAACGCCTGGTATCTTTAAGTCCTGTCGGGTTTCGCCACCTCTGACTTGAGCGTCGGTTTTTGTGATGCTCGTCAGGGGGGGCGGAGCCTATGGAAAAAGCGCCACCGGCGCGGCCTTTTCCCCGGCTTTGTCTTGTTGCTCACATGTTCTTTCCGGCGTTATCCCCTGATTCTGTGGATAACAGTATTGCCGCTTTTGTGTGAGCAGACACCGCTCGCCGCAGCCGAACGACCGAGCGCAGCGAGTCAGTGAGCGAGGAAGCGGAAGAGCATCGGCATCTGCATGTTCTCCTTACGCATCTGTGCGGCATTTCACACCGTACATGGTGCACTTTTCATACAATCCTCACTGATGCCACACGATTAAGCCAGTATACACTCCGCTATCGCTACGTGACTGGGTCAGGGCTTCGCCCCGACACCCGCTAAAACCCGCTGACGCGCCCTGACGGGCTTGTCTGCTCCCGGCATCCGCTCACAGGCCAGCTGTGACCGTCTCCGGGAGCTGCATGTGTCAGAGGTTTTCACCGTCATCCCCGAAGCGTGCGAGGCAGCTGCGGTAAAGCTCGTCGGCGTGGTCGTGAAGCGCTTCGCAGATGTCAGCCTGGTCGTCGGCGTCAAGTTCATTCAGTTTTTCCAGCAGGGTCAGCGTCTGGCTTCTGATGAAGCGGGCCATGTTAAGGGCGGTTTTT
>NZ_SJWV01000243.1:0-4619 GCF_004352695.1 Escherichia sp. KCJ4928 | reverse complement strand
TCGGGCCGTCAGTCGCAGCAACTACCAGGATCGCGCCGTCCATCTGAGCAGCACCGGTGATCATGTTTTTAACATAGTCGGCGTGCCCCGGGCAGTCTACGTGTGCGTAGTGACGGGTCGGGGTGTCGTATTCAACGTGAGAAGTGTTGATGGTGATACCACGAGCTTTTTCTTCCGGCGCGTTATCGATCTGGTCGAATGCGCGAGCAGCACCGCCGTAGGTTTTAGCCAGTACGGTAGTGATTGCAGCGGTCAGCGTTGTTTTACCATGGTCAACGTGGCCGATAGTACCGACGTTAACGTGCGGTTTTGTACGTTCAAACTTTTCTTTAGACATCGATTGTCCCTCTAAGACACGGATAAATCGGTGATATCACCACATCAACCAGGCAACATGCCCGACTTGTTGAATGCAATAAACAGAAGGAAAAAACAGGGAGGAGAAAAGAAGTGGTGCTGATAGGCAGATTCGAACTGCCGACCTCACCCTTACCAAGGGTGCGCTCTACCAACTGAGCTATATCAGCACATCTTGGAGCGGGCAGCGGGAATCGAACCCGCATCATCAGCTTGGAAGGCTGAGGTAATAGCCATTATACGATGCCCGCATCCTGGAACTCGGCTACCTGATTTTCATTCTGCACTGAATATCGAGAGAAGCTCTCTTTATTCGAGCCGGTAAGCGAACTTATCGTCTCGGGCTACGCCATCGCGTGGCCGAAATTGGTGGTGGGGGAAGGATTCGAACCTTCGAAGTCTGTGACGGCAGATTTACAGTCTGCTCCCTTTGGCCGCTCGGGAACCCCACCGGACTTGATGGTGCCGACTACCGGAATCGAACTGGTGACCTACTGATTACAAGTCAGTTGCTCTACCTACTGAGCTAAGTCGGCATCAAGTAGCGCGCATTCTATGGAGACATGCGAGTTCATGCAACTAAAAAATTGCATAATTTGTTTTATTGGTCACATTTTATGCGACACGATGAAGAAACAGCCGAACGGAGGGCAGATTAGCACACTTTTTCAACATCATTGTGCTCAACAATGCGCTCCTGCTAAACCATAATTCTTTTTATCAGATGGAATATCTGTCACATTGCTTTTCAACGATAGCTTCCTGGCAGAGATTTTTTCTTATTATTCCTCCCCATCTGGTGTTACCCTCCTGCCCATTAACCCATTCAACAGAACTGTGACGCGCCATGGCAAATATCGCTTTGCCGATAGAGCTATGACCGCCAGAAACATGCTTATGAGTATAAAAGAGCAAACGTTAATGACGCCTTACCTACAGTTTGACCGCAACCAGTGGGCAGCTCTGCGTGATTCCGTACCTATGACGTTATCGGAAGATGAGATCGCCCGTCTCAAAGGTATTAATGAAGATCTCTCGTTAGAAGAAGTTGCCGAGATCTATTTACCTTTGTCACGTTTGCTGAACTTCTATATAAGCTCGAATCTGCGCCGTCAGGCAGTTCTGGAACAGTTTCTTGGTACTAACGGGCAACGCATTCCTTACATTATCAGTATTGCTGGCAGTGTCGCGGTGGGGAAAAGTACAACCGCCCGTGTATTGCAGGCGCTATTAAGCCGTTGGCCGGAACATCGTCGTGTTGAACTGATCACTACAGATGGCTTCCTTCACCCTAATCAGGTTCTGAAAGAACGTGGTCTGATGAAGAAGAAAGGCTTCCCGGAATCGTATGATATGCATCGCCTGGTGAAGTTTGTTTCCGATCTCAAATCCGGCGTGCCAAACGTTACAGCCCCTGTTTACTCGCATCTTATTTATGATGTGATCCCGGATGGAGATAAAACGGTTGTTCAGCCTGATATTTTAATTCTTGAAGGGTTAAATGTCTTACAGAGCGGGATGGATTATCCACACGATCCACATCATGTATTTGTTTCTGATTTTGTCGATTTTTCGATATATGTTGATGCACCGGAAGACTTACTTCAGACGTGGTATATCAACCGTTTTCTGAAATTCCGCGAAGGGGCTTTTACCGACCCGGATTCCTATTTTCATAACTACGCGAAATTAACTAAAGAAGAAGCGATTAAGACTGCCATGACATTGTGGAAAGAGATCAACTGGCTGAACTTAAAGCAAAATATTCTACCTACTCGTGAGCGCGCCAGTTTAATCCTGACGAAAAGTGCTAATCATGCGGTAGAAGAGGTCAGACTACGCAAATAATTTTCAGGGGAGCTAATGCTCCCCTTTCTTATTTTTCTGCACTACGCAGGGATATTTCACCGCCCATCCAGGGTTTTATTATTCCATCCTGCTCAAGCAATAAAGCGCCCTGTTTGTCTATTCCGCGTGAAATGCCAAATATTTCTTTATCACCAATGATAAGTTTCACTGGGCGATTAATAAAATTATCCAGCTTTTCCCAGCGCGAAAGATAAGGTGCCAATCCTTCTTGTTCGAAGAGTTCCAGCGCCGCGCGTAATTCACGTATTAGCATGGCCGCCAACGTATTACGATCGAGATTGATCCCCGCTTCCTGCAGCGTGATCCACCCCTGATTAACGACACTCTCTTCAACACGACGCATTGCCATGTTGATCCCGGCTCCAATGACTATTTGCGCCGCATCGCCGGTTTTGCCAGTCAGCTCCACAAGAATGCCTGCCAGCTTGCGATCCTGCAGATAGAGGTCATTAGGCCATTTAACACGAACTTTATCTGCACCCAGCTTGCGTAATACTTCCGCCATCACGATACCGATAACCAGACTTAAACCAATAGCCGCCGCCGGGCCTTGTTCCAAACGCCAGAACATCGACAAATATAAGTTTGCGCCAAAAGGCGAAAACCATTTCCGACCCCGGCGACCACGGCCAGCCTGCTGGTATTCTGCAACGCAGGCATCGCCCGATTTAAGCTCTCCGATACGATCAAGAAGGTACTGATTCGTGGAGTCAATCACTGGCAGCACGGCTACACTACCGCCATCCAGCTGACTCAATATCTCTTCAGCATTAAGTAACTGGATAGGTTCAGGCAGGCTGTATCCTTTACCCGGAACGGTAAAGACATCAACGCCCCAGTCACGCAGTGTCTGAATGTGTTTATTAATAGCCGCCCGGCTCATTCCCAGCGTTTCACCCAACTGCTCGCCAGAGTGAAATTCACCGTTCGCTAACAGGGCAATCAATTTCAGTGGCACGGTGTTATCCTTCATGAAATTGTCTCCACTGCGCTCACTTCACCTGATGCACCAATAAAGCGGACTTCAGGCTCAAGCCAGACATTAAATTTTTCACCCACTTTTTGTCTTACATGGTGTGCCAGTTGCACCACATCTTCGCTTTTTGCATTGTCTTCATTAATGAGAACTAACGCCTGTTGACGGTGCACCGCAGCCCCACCCATTTGCATCCCTTTTAGCTGGCACTGATCAATAAGCCAACCTGCTGCCAGTTTTACTGAACCACCCGCCTGGGGGTAATTTGGTGCTGTTGGAAATTGCGCCAGTAATGCTTTAGCCGTTTCGGCAGATACAACAGGGTTTTTGAAGAAACTACCGGCATTGCCATTCACTTTTGGATCAGGGAGTTTGGTGGTGCGCATATGACACACCGCATTAAATACTTGCTGTGGCGTTACTGTTGTAGGATCCAGATGAGTTAAGTCACCATACGTTAGTACAGGTTGCCACTCTTTTGGCAGACGCAGACCTACGGCTACAATGGCGAAGCGATCCTGGTATTCATGTTTAAAAATACTGTCGCGATAGCCAAAACGGCACTCTTTGGCAGTTAAGCGCACTTGCTTGCCTGTCGCCAGTTCAACACAATCAACATAAGCGCAAACTCGCTGTAATTCTACGCCATAAGCACCAATATTCTGGATAGGTGATGAGCCGACACAACCAGGAATTAATGCCAGATTTTCCAGACCAGGCATACCTTCCTGCAAAGTGTATTTTACCAGGCGATGCCAGTTTTCTCCGGCTCCTACATGTAAATACCACGCATCAGGTTCATCATGAATTTCGATACCTTTGATCCGGTTGATGATCACCGTGCCGCGATAGTCTTCCAGAAAAAGTACATTACTTCCTTCACCCAGAATAAGAACGGGTTGTCCTTCTGCGGTTGCATACTGCCAGGCATTGAGTAATTGTTGTTCGTCTTCGGCACATACAATGTGCTGAGCATTATGATCAATGCCAAATGTGTTCCAGGGTTTTAAGGAGTGGTTCATAGCTGCTTTCCTGATGCAAAAACGAGGCTAGTTTACCGTATCTGTGGGGGGATGGCTTGTAGATATGACGACAGGAAGAGTTTGTAGAAACGCAAAAAGGCCATCCGTCAGGATGGCCTTCTGCTTAATTTGATGCCTGGCAGTTTATGGCGGGCGTCCTGCCCGCCACCCTCCGGGCCGTTGCTTCGCAACGTTCAAATCCGCTCCCGGCGGATTTGTCCTACTCAGGAGAGCGTTCACCGACAAACAACAGATAAAACGAAAGGCCATCGTGACTGATGGCCTTTCGCTTAATTTGATGCCTGGCAGTTCCCTACTCTCGCATGGGGAGACCCCACACTACCATCGGCGCTACGGCGTTTCACTTCTGAGTTCGGCATGGGGTCAGGTGGGAC
>NZ_SJWV01000242.1:0-4743 GCF_004352695.1 Escherichia sp. KCJ4928 | reverse complement strand
CTTTTTAACTTTAATTTTGTGCAGCATGCACCCTCAACAACAGCGATTATGGATCAGTGTACTTATCTTTTACAAGCAACTTGCAATCTTTAGCATAAAAACTCGAGCCTTTACGAAGAAAGCAATATTGATGGAAAGATTAACGTGACCGCCAATTCGTAAGTACATTAAAATTGGCTTCGTTATTGAAGATTTTGCTGTGCTTTACACCATGCCACAGAATTCCCCCATTGAAACGAGTGGTGTCGTCAAAGCTCTGGTGTGGAGTGCAGCATGCACCCTCAATAACTCGCACGTTCAGTTTTGGGGAGATGTAAGGGCTAATCTGAACGGCTGCATTCCTTGTTTAAGGAAAAACGAATGACTGATTGCCGATACCTGATTAAACGGGTCATCAAAATCATCATTGCTGTTTTACAGCTGATCCTTCTGTTCTTATAACACAAGGAAACGTACTTAAGGTGCGTCCGGTGAACCAATCGGACGCGCCTTTAATAACTATAAATAAGTGTCTTGGCAGATACTATATAAATTAACTTAGTGAATGATTATGCTAATGTCATCAATTAAATAAATATAATGGCGTTAAGGCTTCCCAGTAATATAATTAATACTCTACTTCCAGAGTAGAATATTAAATTTTATCCGCGTGGTGCATCAGCACAAATTTATCCCACAACTGTTCTTCTGTCTCGACATGCGCCGGATCTTTCACAATAGTATTGGGGATCGGGCACACCTTCTGGCAGGTTGGTGTCTCGTAGTGCCCTACGCATTCGGTACACTTATCGCTGTTAATCTCGTAGATATGATCTCCCATTGAAATCGCCTCATTCGGGCATTCGGGTTCACACATATCACAATTGATGCATTTTTTAGTGATTAACAACGCCATAAGGAAACTCTCAAAACAACACAAACCGGGCGGGCATTATACGCGCATTCTTTACTCAGACCAGTTTTTTCATCAGCGCTTCACTCTGACGAATACGTTCTGGTGCCAGTTCCAGATCCTGCTGAATCAGCGCAATGAACAGCAAATCCGTTAACATTCCCTGAGCGTGACAAGCAGAGATTGAAGCACTGTTTGTCGCTTGTTCTTCGGCAATGGTATACAGGCAATGAGAAGCACGCTGTTGCAGGGCATTGGGAGTAAAGCCGGTAATCGCCAGCACTTTTCCGCCCACTCGCAGCATCTCATCTGCCGCCAGGTTTAACTCGCGTCGTACACCGGTGTAGGAAATGGCTAATAACAGATCGTCAGGGGACGACGCCTGTACTGTTGCGAGTAGCGCATGCATATCGCGCACTGCGGCAGCATTGAAGCCAATCTTCATCAGCTTCCAGGCAAAGTTTTGCGCCACCAGACCCGAAGCGCCAATACCGGTCAGAATTATCCGCCGCGCAGAGCGCAACATTGTTACGCATTCATGCAGTTTCTCTTCACTATTAACGTTTAGCGTTGCGTACATAGCGGCAGTATTTTCTTTAATCAGTTTTTCGCCGACCAGCCGTAACGGATCATCACCGCGGATTTGGTTATGAATGGGCACGGAGGGCGATTCCGGCTGGCTTGCCAGCGCTTCACTCAACGCCAACTTAAGCGCCGGAAAACCTTTATAGCCGAGTTTTTGCGCGAACTTCACGACGCTGGACTGACTGACTCCGGCTTCGTTGGCCAGTTGCTGAGAACTTAAATGGCGCGCCGTATCAGGTTGTAGCAGCAGATAATCCGCCAGTTTTTTATCACTCTGGGCAAGCCCCTGGTAACGCTGACGGATACGAAGTAAGCCGTTCATATCTTTCCTCGCGATGAAATAGTGGCGACAACAGGCAATATGAGACACACGCGAGTGAATTTTATATTCCATTGCCGCTAATTGCCATGAATTAAAAATTCCAGTTAGCCATGATGCGGTCGATTGTTGCCGGAAAAGTGATGATCTATCTGTTAGGCTATGTAGTAGCGAAAATTAATCAGGATGTTTCAGTCCAGAGGAGTATGGTTTGGCAACTCACGAGCGTCGTGTGGTGTTTTTTGACTTAGATGGAACATTGCATCAGCAGGATATGTTCGGCAGTTTTCTGCGCTATTTACTGCGTCGCCAACCGCTGAATGCGTTACTTGTCCTGCCGTTGTTACCGATTATAGCCATTGCGTTATTGATAAAAGGTCGTGCGGCACGCTGGCCGATGAGTCTGCTTCTGTGGGGGTGCACTTTTGGTCACAGCGAAGCACGTTTACAGACGTTGCAGGCCGATTTCGTGCGCTGGTTTCGCGACAATGTTACCGCCTTTCCGCTGGTTCAGGAGCGATTAACCACCTACCTGTTAAGTTCCGATGCTGATATCTGGTTGATTACCGGCTCTCCGCAGCCGCTGGTTGAAGCGGTTTATTTCGATACGCCCTGGCTGCCGCGGGTTAATCTTATCGCCAGCCAAATTCAGCGTGGCTATGGTGGTTGGGTATTGACGATGCGTTGTCTGGGACATGAAAAGGTCGCACAACTGGAGCGCAAAATCGGCACTCCGCTGCGGCTGTACAGTGGCTATAGCGACAGTAATCAGGACAATCCGCTGCTTTATTTCTGTCAGCATCGTTGGCGAGTAACCCCGCGCGGTGAACTCCAGCAACTGGAATAGAGTAAAGCATAGCGTCCGTGTATAATGCGCCGCGCTTTTATAACCGGAGTTTTCTTTTTGTCTGAAGTCGAATTTAGCCACGAATACTGGATGCGTCACGCGCTGACGCTGGCGAAACGTGCCTGGGATGAGCGGGAAGTGCCGGTCGGCGCGGTATTAGTGCATAACAATCGGGTAATCGGCGAAGGCTGGAACCGCCCGATTGGTCGCCATGATCCCACCGCACATGCAGAAATCATGGCCCTGCGGCAGGGTGGTCTGGTGATGCAAAATTATCGTCTGATCGACGCCACGTTGTATGTCACGCTTGAACCATGTGTAATGTGTGCCGGAGCGATGATCCACAGTCGCATTGGTCGCGTGGTCTTTGGTGCGCATGACGCGAAAACTGGCGCTGCGGGATCTTTAATGGATGTGCTGCATCATCCGGGTATGAATCACCGAGTGGAAATTACGGAAGGAATACTGGCGGATGAGTGCGCAGCGTTGCTCAGTGACTTCTTTCGCATGCGCCGCCAGGAAATTAAAGCGCAGAAAAAAGCGCAATCCTCGACGGATTAATTTTGTTTCTCTTCACTCCCTTTCCTGGAAAACAGCAGAGAGGGAGAATGGGTCAAATAGTTTGATGACGACTGGGAAAGAAACGAGAGAAAAGGAAATTTCTCTTTGCCCAACTCCGTAGGCGATACCGCCGGATAATCCTGCGCCAGTTGCATCGCCGCTTCTGTAGCCTGCTTCTCTTTCTCTTGCAGATAACCCACCAAGCTAATCTGATACTTACGAATATTTTCGACATAAGCGTAGGCTTCATGTCCACGAGCGTAGCCGTAAGTCAGCTTGCTGTAATAGGGTTTCTGGCTAAGTAAAGGCAGACGCTGTTTTACGTCAGCCCAACTGTCAGGATTCCCTTTGGTTTTTGCCGTCAGGGCGCGGGCATCCAGCATATGCGCATAGCCCATATTGTACGCAGCGAGGGCAAACCAGATCCGCTCGTTCTCCGGCACACTTTCCGGCACTTTACTCATCATATCCTGCAAATAACGCACGCCACCGCTGATGCTCTGTTCGGCATCGGTACGATCCGTAATGCCGAGGCTTTGCGCGGTATTTTTGGTTAACATCATCATGCCGCGCACACCCGTCGGTGAAGTGGCCTGTGCATCCCAGTGCGATTCCTGATAAGCAATAGCGGCCAGCAAACGCCAGTCAATTTCTTCGGCGTATTTCTCAAACAGGGGCTTTAACTGCGGCAGTACCGCATCGACGGCGCGTAAAAATGTGCGCGTATCGACGTAATCAAAATCATCGCCATGCCCCAGGTATTTCTCTTCAATGCGTGCCAGCGTACCGTCTTCATTCATTTCGTTGAAGAAGTCGAGCAGGGCGGCGGAAAGGGTATTATCGCCATCTAACGGGCTAAACCAGGTCACCGGTTGTTCATCGGTGATATCTAGCGCTACGGCGAGCTCCGGGTGAACGCGCTGAAACAGGCTGATGGCGACAGAATCAGCAATGGTGTAATCGAGTTTTCCTTCGATGACATCTTCCATTAATTCCGCAGAGCCTTTTTTGTCGTCTACCTTCCAGCTTAATTCCGGGAATTTTGTGTCTTTCAGGGTTTGGAGATCGTTAACCACCACGTGACCCGGTGCAACGGTGAGTTGCTCCGCCGTCAGGTTGCCCAGTGTGCGCGGGCGATACTGACCCACTTTATAAACCAGTTGTTGTGACACGGAATAATAGGTAGGGCCAGGCTGATAATTTTTTACCCGCTCACTGTTATAGACCAGTCCTGCCGCCAGCAGGTCGGCGTTACCATTATCGAGGTCGTCAAACAGCTGGCTGATATTCTGCCGCACGGTCACTTTCAGTTTTACACCGAGGTAATCGGCAAACTGTTTCGCCAGTTCGTAATCCAGGCCAAAAGGTTTCCCGTTGATTTCGTTATAAGTCAGGGGAGTATGAATGGTGCTCACACGCAACTCTCCCCGCGCTTGAATGGCGGCGATACGGTTGTCGGCTTTACCAAACCAGGGAATGGATGGCCAGAGAGCGACCGCGAGCAGCAGTGCCAGAATGCCGATGAACAGATAATTAATC
>NZ_SJWV01000241.1:0-4810 GCF_004352695.1 Escherichia sp. KCJ4928 | reverse complement strand
AAAAAGGAATAAAACTCAGGAATAAAACCCACAAAAATACACGTGTTCTGATGACAAAAATCTTGATCTACTTGTTCTCATAAAAACCACCAGAAGGGACCGAGGGTACAAGAGAGGGTACATTTTTCATCAAACCAAATAAACGAGATTAATATCAATATGATAAATGAAATCTTCGATTCCGAGTCCGGCACCACTAATTCTTAAGAACCCGCCCACAAGGCGGGTTTTTGCTTTTGGATCTGACAATAACCTTCACGAAAAAAGTTTGCTTATAAAGTCTGGGGGAATTACTCTCGCCACGTTAACGAGAGTAATTTTATTGATACTAATCTCCTGATACTTTACCCCCGTCCAAACTCCAGCCGCTGCACATTCACCATCCCAGTCTTCTCAGCAGCACTGGCATCAATTTGTGTCACCCGCAGCGCATACTTTTCATCCAGCGCGTTTAACCAGTTCAGCAGGTCATTAAACACCACCGGATCTATCCAGACCTGAATATTCTCCCCACGCTCGGCTATCCGCTTGATGACTACCGAGTGCGCGGAAGCGCTGTCACTGATAACCCGCGATACCTGCGCAGGCGTTGTTGTGGCGGATTTTCGCGCCGCCATAATATCCGGCGCGGCGCTCCTCAGTCTGGTGTTCATCGCCACCAGTTGCTGCAACATTGTCTCCTGTTGTTCTATCCGTTCGCTCAACGGCTGCCAGATGAGGACGTAATATCCGACGCTAAACAGGAACACCACCGCTGCCAGTAACATGCCCTTTTCACGCGGAGAACGCCCCGCCAGGTGTTGTGCCAGCCAGTGTTCGCCACGGCTTAACTGGCGTTCACGCCATTGCTGAAAATAGTGAATAAATTTATCGCGTAACATGTTATTTCCTCCGCAACGTTACGCCGCCGGAAACCGCATCACCCTCTTTCTGTAACGCGTCCTGTTGCACAACATAATCGGTTGCCAGTGCACTACGCAGTTTGTCGAAACTGGCAAAGTTCGCGGCCCGTAGCTGGAGGTGAAGTATCTGGCGTTTTTGATCAAAGGTAAAACCACGCATTTCGATGTCGGAAAGTGACGCTGATTTCAGGGTGCTGGCTATCGCTGACAACTCGGCGAGCAGCCGGGTATCGTCGGCCTGTGGGCGATATTTTTTCAGCGCCATCGTCACCTGAGAGCGTAAATTCACAATCCGCTTCTGCTCCGGGAACAACGTTAAGAACTGTTCCTCCGCCTGGGTGCGGCTTTGCGCCACCTGTTCGCTGACGCTCCATAACGTCACGCCCCGCTCCACTGCCAGCGCAACCAGAATCAGCAATATCGGCAGAATCATCACCCGCCAGCGCGCCCACTGTTTTCGGTAGCTGACGCGAGGCTGCCACGGCCCTGTCAGCAGGTTCCCTTCCGGTTCGCCATAAGTGGTAATGGCGGGCAGAGCTGTAACGGTCAGGCGTTCAGCGTCTGCGCCAGCCCATGCTGATAGCTTTTCCGGTGCAATGCCGACTACGGTTAGCGAAAGCGGTAAATCCTGCTCATTGAGCTGGGCGCGGAACATGACCGGAGCCAGCGCCAGCCCGGCGCTCCATCCCCGGCATTCATCGATGCGGCAGATAACCCGTTGCGCATCGCAAGCCATAAACCCACAAGGAATGGACATCCAGTCCGGCGCGACGGTAGCGCGGGTGATGCCGTTTTCCTGCAACCACTGCGCAATGTTGCGCATATGCTGTTGGTGAATCACTGCTACGGTTGCCAGTTGCTGGTCGATATTCAACGGGGCGAAATGCAGTTCATCGATATCCTGGTTCAGCTCTTCTTCCAGTAAGGCGGGCAGAATGGTCGGTATCTGCTTACGGGCGACATCAGGCAGTTCAACCTGCCAGACGCTGATCCATTCGCCGGGAATGTAGAGTCGAATCGCATCAGTTTGCAGCCATTGCTGGAGCTGTTCGTTAGCAACGTCAGACCAGATACCGTGCTCCACATCGGGTGTACGGCGCTGCCAATGGATGGGATCAGCGGCGCAAAGCGGGAAAAAAATCTCAAGGATGGAACTCACTCACTTTCTCCTGTCTGATGCCAGAGAACCGAAAAGTGTTGTGGGCCCATGCGGACAATTAACGAGTTCATCGTCAGTTCAATCTCATTCACGGTGATATCTGAACGCAGCCAGAAGTAATTGCTGTCCACGCTCAGGACGGTTTTTAGCTGTTTTTTAGTACGCTCATCGACGTCAGCAAGTAGCGGCTGTGCAAGAAACTGATCGACATCTTCCCAGCCCTTCGCCGGACGTTGTTGTAATAACGCCCGCGCCTGAACAGGGCTTAACCACGGGTCAAACAGCGCCTCAAGAATCACACTTTGCGTGACGTCTAAAGTATTGATGTTGATTTGCTGGCGGGTCATCGGCAGCGCACAGACCAGCGGTTTCAGTTTTTGATAAAGCCCGGCGTCCATTCCCTGCACCACGCGCATCTCGCTGATATCGGCCAGCGGTTGATTGGCGGCGTAGAAAGGCACCGAGCGGGCGAGATATTCGCTGTCTTCACGGCCCAGACGCGTCTGCACGCTGCGGTCTTCATCAATAAACTCCCACAGGCTTTCGGCTATCAGTTCGGCCCGATAAGCAGGCACATCCAGGCGCGTGATCAGGGCAATCAGTTGTTGTACCGCGAGCGGACGCGACGCCGTTGTGGGCTGAGCGAGGGCATTCAGGTTAAAGCAGGCCTGTGCGTCACGCAGAGTGACGGCGATTTGCCCCTGCGGCAGTGGGAAAAAACGAGGGCCGGAAGCCCACGGCTGTTCCAGATGCACGCGCTTTTCATTTTTCAGGCTCAGACTGAGCGCGCTCAGCGCCAGGCTTTCTGCACTGGCGCTGTACCACAGCGCCTGCTGGTACTCCTGCTGGCTGCGCGTTCTTCCCAGTTGCTGCTGCATCCGCCCGGAAAGCGTGATGGTTACCAGCATCATAACTGCCAGCAATACCAGCACCACGACCAGTGCCATTCCGCGTTTTGGTGGTGAGGTGATCATGATTATTGCGGCCCGCGTAACAACCAGATGCGTTCAATCTCGCCCCATTGCGGCGAATGCAGGGTCATGCGTACCGCCACAGGGATCGCCTGTACTGACGACCAGCTCTCCTGCCAGCGCGTGCCGTCGTAGAACTGCAAACGGAGCGAATCGGCCGGAATCAACTTTTGCATTGTCGGCTTCACGCTGCCTGCGGCATCGGTCAGCGGCCAGGCTAACCGTTCGAGATAACCGTCATGAATGCGGTAACCGACGGTGAGCAGATTACTGCGCGGCAGACGCATCAACGGGTTAACCACACCGCCGCGCACAAAACGCATTCCTTCACTCTCAGACGCCAGCACGCCAGCGCCAGCCAGTAACGCTGGTTCACGCTGGCCCTGATCGCCTCTTACCGGACGCGGCATCATTTGGGTCAGATCGTGGGTCAGAAAACTCATCGTTTGCTGCATGAGGTTTAGTTTTTGATCGTGTCCGGCGACGGCGCTATTCACGCGCGTGACGCCGTTAGTCACCTGCTGCGCCATCAGTGCCAGCGAGGCAAAAATGGCAATTGCCACCAACATTTCCAGTAACGTGAAACCAGCGCGAGTCCTTCTCACTGTTGGCCTCCCACGGCGCTAAACCAGGCGCGTCGTGACTGAATCACCGACGAAAAGTCTTCGTGAAGGCTGACTTCAATATTCGGCAAAGACCTTGCGTACATCATCCGGAACAACACGGGTATTATTTTGCCCGGTCGTCGAATAGCGATGAATAAGCTGATCGATATTCGCCCCGCGAACTTCATCACCCAGTTCAGTCAGCGCAATGGTCGACTTATTGCCGCGCACTGAACCCAGTTCAAAGGTATCGATACCAAAGGAGATGGTTTCGCCCCAGCTAAAAGAAAATTCACCATTTTCCCCTGTCACGCCACGGCCTGAATTGGTGTAGTAGTTGACGCCAGCAACACCATATCCCTGGCTATCCACCAGGCGACCTTCTGAGAGAATGATTTCCGAAGGTTGATACTGATAAAACTGTTCCGCGTTAGCCGACACGAAGGAGGCGTTCAGATCCGGTTTTGTTCCCGGAGTCGTGACGGGGACTACCGGTGAAGTATGAGTGGATGGCGCTTTATCAGTCGCGGCATTGTTTTCCACCTCTTCATTGACCAGCTTTTTGAACTCTTCCGGTGCCAGATCGATTTGCTTATACAGCGAGTCGAAACGTTTACTCTCGATCACCGAGGAGAACTCCAGGCACACCTGTTCTGTATTCGCCGGGCAACTGTTCATGGAGGTGACCAGCGAGAGCGCATTGCTTTTCTTGTTGTCGGAACCCGCCAGTTCTTGCGCGTCCTCAAGACTAAACGACACTTTTTCAACCGCACGCAGGCTACGCGCAGCTTCTGACTGGGTGTCGAAGGTAGCAATTGTCGTGTTGTTCCCTGCCACACAGGTGACTTTGTCGCCTGGTGTAAAGGTAAAGCCATCGCTGGATTCATCATTACAGGTGATATCACCAGTTACCCGCAGGCTTCCGCCCAGGGTCAGATAACCCGTTTTCGTAGGAACAGGTTCTGGCTCCGGTTCTGGTGTTGGCTCAGGATCAGGTGTCGGTTCCGGCGTAGGTTCTGGGTCCGGCGTTGGCTCAGGCGTCGGCTCCGGGTTTGGTGTTGGATCAGGTTTCACTTCCGGCAAAGACCCTGTTCCAGAATCTACAGGCGGCGTATCGGAGGAAGATCCGGAGCCACCGCCATCACAACCGGCTAACAGGGTTGCACTCAAAAT
>NZ_SJWV01000240.1:0-4824 GCF_004352695.1 Escherichia sp. KCJ4928 | reverse complement strand
ACTAAACAAAATATAAACAGTGGAGCAATATGTGATTGACTCATTAAGTTAGATATAAAAAATACATATTCAATCATTAAAACGATTGAATGGAGAACTTTTATGCGGGCGAAACTTCTGGGAATAGTTCTGACAACCCCTATTGCGATCAGCTCTTTTGCTTCTACCGAGACTATTTCGTTTACTCCTGACAACATAAATGCGGACATTAGTCTTGGAACTCTGAGCGGAAAAACAAAAGAGCGCGTTTATCTAGCTGAAGAAGGAGGCCGAAAAGTCAGTCAACTCGACTGGAAATTCAATAACGCTGCAATTATTAAAGGTGCAATTAATTGGGATTTGATGCCCCAGATATCTATTGGGGCTGCGGGCTGGACTACTCTCGGCAGCCGAGGTGGCAATATGGTCGATCAGGACTGGATGGATTCCAGTAACCCCGGAACCTGGACAGATGAAAGTAGGCACCCTGATACACAACTCAATTATGCCAACGAATTTGATCTGAATATCAAAGGCTGGCTCCTCAACGAACCCAATTACCGCCTGGGACTCATGGCCGGATATCAGGAAAGCCGTTATAGCTTTACAGCCAGAGGTGGTTCCTATATCTACAGTTCTGAGGAGGGATTCAGAGATGATATCGGCTCCTTCCCGAATGGAGAAAGAGCAATCGGCTACAAACAACGTTTTAAAATGCCCTACATTGGCTTGACTGGAAGTTATCGTTATGAAGATTTTGAGCTAGGTGGCACATTTAAATACAGCGGCTGGGTGGAAGCATCTGATAACGATGAGCACTATGACCCAGGAAAAAGAATCACTTATCGCAGTAAAGTCAAAGACCAAAATTACTATTCTGTTGCAGTCAATGCAGGTTATTACGTAACACCTAACGCAAAAGTTTATGTTGAAGGCGCATGGAATCGGGTTACGAATAAAAAAGGTAATACTTCACTTTATGATCACAATGATAACACTTCAGACTACAGCAAAAATGGTGCAGGCATAGAAAACTATAACTTCATCACTACTGCTGGTCTTAAGTACACCTTTTAACGAAGTTAACCAGATTTTCTCCCCGGTGGTATTGTATAACCCCGGGGAATTTGTTTACAGTTACAAGTAGGCAATATCCACTAATTTTGTAAGCATTTAACCTATGTCATAACGTGTAATCTCTTACCGCAACACAAGACCTCAATATATTCAAATCTTATCTTTATTCCGATATTCAGAGACACAATGCGAAAAATAATTACTCATTTCAAAGTTGTTTTAACGTTACTTCTACCAGTAACCGTATCTGCCCAGCAGATACAGTGGCAATCCTGTATGGCCAGTCAATTCAACCACTGGTTTGGTGAGGAAAAACCGTCTCCTGACTTACTATGTGGTTATTTGTCTGTTCCATTAAAATATACAGACACAGGCGGAGATGCTTCTTATGAAAAAAAATCACAAGTCAAACTAGCGTTGACAAAATTGCCGGCAAAAAGCAAGCATAAAGGAAGTATCCTGATAATAAGTGGTGGTCCCGGGTTACCAGGCATAAATCCTTATATTAACTTTGACTGGCCAGTCACAAATCTTCGTGAGTCATGGGATATTATTGGATTTGATCCTCGAGGCGTCGGACAGTCCACTCCGACAATAAACTGCCGGCAATCAGATACAGAGACTCAGGAAAACATAACCGAAAAGCAACAAGTATTAAATAAAATTAATGCCTGTATCCATAATACCGGAGCCGAAGTCATTCGCCATATCGGCTCTAACGAGGCTGTATACGATATTGATCGTATTAGGCAAGCCTTGGGGGATAAACAACTGACAGCCGTGGCGTATTCGTATGGAACTCAAATTGCAGCCTTATATGCAGAACGTTTTCCCTACAACGTAAGATCTATCGTTCTTGATGGAGTCGTCGATATCGATGACCTGGAGGACAACTTCACATGGCAACTCAAACAGGCACAGAGTTATCAGGAAACGTTTGATCGCTTTGCATCCTGGTGTGCGCGTACAAAAAGTTGCCCGCTTT
The DNA here is from genome assembly GCF_004352695.1 of Escherichia sp. KCJ4928. Lineage (NCBI taxonomy): Bacteria > Pseudomonadati > Pseudomonadota > Gammaproteobacteria > Enterobacterales > Enterobacteriaceae > Escherichia > Escherichia sp. KCJ4928. Next base: position 2,783 of record NZ_SJWV01000240.1, on the reverse strand, counting down.
CTTCAGACAGAGATAAGGCAATAACTCAGTTCCATGAGCTATTATCAAAATTACATCACAAACCTTTATTAGACAGTAAGAGAGAATATATATCTTCAGATGAACTCATATCATTAACAACAGACCTTCTGCTATGGCGTTCATCATGGCCAACCCTTGCAACTGCCATACGCCAGTTCTCTCAGGGGATTGTCAGTAATGAAATTGAAACTGCGCTCAGTGCTCCGATAGCCTCAGAAGAGTCAAGCGATGCTTCGGGGGTAATCCTCTGTGTAGATCAGGGGGATGAGCAATTAACACCAGAAGAGCGAAAATCCCGAAAAGACGCTCTTGCGAATGCCTTCCCGGCTATTAACTTTGACAATGGACGTTCCGATTCACCTGATTTTTGTGAATTATGGCCAATACATAGCGACCTGAACAAAACTCGCCTGAAAAATACTGTTCTGCCCTCTGGTTTACTGTTTATAGCACACAAATACGACCCAACAACGCCCTGGATTAATGCCCGTAAGATGGCAGAGAAATTTTCCAGCCCGTTACTAACAATAAATGGTGATGGGCATACATTAGCTCTCACCGGAGTTAATTTATGTGTAGATAAAGCAGTTGTACATCACCTGATCACTCCACAAAAAATAGAAAATATATACTGCCCAGGAAATTCTGAAGCAGAAATACAATAATTTCAAAATATTCCGCTATTTGCTCCCAATGCAAAACATATATTGCATTGGGAGCATATTCATATTTTTGTTATTATTGTATGAAATCGTCTCATGTACACGGTCCTTTTTTCGCCGAAAACTGATATTACTTTAATCAAAAGTTGACGTGCCAGATTCGAAGTAAATTTATAAAATATCAAATCAATATACATTTTGCACCTTCGAGATAGTAATGACTGTTACTGTAACATGAGTTACAAACAGCTTCATACCCAGAGCTACTGATGTATCAACTCGATTCAACAATACCCGATATTTATTCCATGCCTCCAGCAACGATCTTTCTTCCTCCGTTGCGATTTCCAGATCTACAGCATCCTGCAGTGGCGCAATATCCTCACTGAATTCCTGGATGTAGAACTGTGTGGTGACGGTCTTCCAGCCATTCGGCTCCTGTTGTATCGAAGCATACCAGGCTATTTCAATATCGCTATGCTGCGGCAGCATTTAACCCCTTGTAATTCATCGCCATAATTGATTTAATTCACAAATAAAACTATAACATGGTGAAATTAATGAAAAAAAACACAGATGATGGGGCTAAAATTTACACACCACTTACCCTAAAGCTTTATGACTGGTGGGTTTTGGGAGTATCAAATCGGCTTGCATGGGGATGTCCTACAAAGGAACACCTTCTTCCACACTTTCTGGAACATTTAGGTAACAACCATCTGGATATTGGTGTTGGAACTGGGTTTTACCTTACTCACGTACCTGAGAGTAGTCTGATATCTTTAATGGATTTGAACGAAGCTAGCCTGAACGCGGCATCTACAAGGGCTGGGGAATCAAAAATTAAACATAAAATTAGCCATGATGTTTTTGAACCTTATCCCGCGGCGTTACATGGTCAATTTGATTCCATTTCCATGTTTTACCTTCTTCACTGCCTGCCTGGAAATATATCTACAAAAAGCTGTGTAATACGCAATGCGGCGCAGGCCTTAACTGACGATGGAACTCTATACGGAGCCACAATTCTTGGCGATGGAGTTGTGCACAATAGCTTCGGTCAAAAACTGATGCGCATTTACAATCAGAAAGGCATCTTTTCAAACACAAAAGATTCCGAAGAAGGCTTAACACATATACTCTCAGAGCATTTCGAGAATGTTAAAACCAAGGTTCAAGGTACTGTAGTAATGTTTTCCGCTTCAGGGAAAAAATAGCATCCAACCGCAGCACGTTCTTGCTTAAGGCGTGTCTGCGGTTTTTCAACTATTCAGATACATCACTCCCATCACATTCATTCCTCCGCATCATAGGCATATAGGCTATATCACCTTGATATTTTTCTTCTTCAGATAAAAACTGTTATCTATGTATACTTTTAAACCCAATCCGTGTAGAGTCTCTGCATAAGATAGTTTGCAGTTGCCACTTCAGCTTGCGCCATAAACCGCCTGATTTTTGCTGCCACCTGTTAGCATTCCTGTATACCTGAAACGACAATGTTTATCTACGAACTTTAAGAACCCCCAGGATAAAAATTGTCAACTATATCATATATAACACATTACTAATTCGAGGCTATATGAACAGCATACTGATAATCACTTCGCTCCTTATCATATTCAGCATTTTTAGTCATGCTCTAATAAAATTAGGGATTGGCATATCCAATAACCCAGACAAAACCGATGTATAAGTCAACATATACTGAATCAGACATACAATATCGCAATGAAAATCAATAATATTTTAAGGAATATCTTCATGAAATCAAAAGACACCCTAAAGTGGTTCCCTGCGCAGCTTCCTGAAGTAAGAATTATCCTAGGGGATGCTGTAATGGAAGTAGCAAAACAGGGAAGACCTATCAATACCAGAACATTGCTTGATTACATTGAAGGAAACATAAAGAAAAAGTCATGGCTGGATAACAAAGAATTATTACAAACAGCGATATCAGTTCTTAAAGACAACAAAAATTTAAATGGTAAAATGTAATATAATAAACTTAATTTTTTATCATTTTTCCACTTTAACAACATTTTGCTCCACTTTTCCACGACCAAACAACTTGAAATCTGGTTAAAATAACACGCAACA
>NZ_SJWV01000023.1:0-40233 GCF_004352695.1 Escherichia sp. KCJ4928 | reverse complement strand
TAAGTGGCAACTGTGAGATGTGGAAACGGCGAGGCGCTTCACATTTTTTCGGATTATTGCAAATGAGGATAAAAAAACCGGGTTTCCCCGGTTTCAGAGTGATGACGAAGTGATTTATTCGACAATGCGAGCAAAGGGTAATTCCCACTGGCGCTTGCCTGCTCCCCTCACCCTAACCCTCTCCCCAAAGGGGCGAGGGGACCGTCCGAGCGTTTTGATATTACGGCTTCGCCACAAAACCAATCGCTTCGTACACCGCTTTCAGCGTACGGGAAGCGTGTACACTGGCTTTTTCTGCGCCGTCTTTCATCACCTGTTGCAGGAAGGCTTCATCGTTGCGGAAACGGTGATAGCGTTCCTGCAATTCAGTCAGCATACCGGAAACGGCATCAGCCACTTCACCTTTCAGATGACCATACATCTTGCCTTCGAACTGTTTTTCCAGTTCTGGAATGCTCTGGCCCGTTACCGCAGAAAGGATATCCAGCAGGTTGGAAACGCCCGCTTTGTTCTGCACATCGTAGCGAACTACCGGCGGCTCGTCAGAATCAGTGACCGCGCGTTTGATTTTCTTCACTACCGATTTCGGATCTTCCAGCAGGCCGATAACGTTATTGCGGTTATCGTCAGACTTGGACATCTTCTTGGTCGGCTCCAGCAGCGACATTACGCGCGCGCCAGATTTCGGAATAAACGGCTCCGGCACCTTAAAGATCTCGCCATACAGCGCGTTGAAACGCTGGGCGATATCGCGACTCAGTTCCAGGTGCTGTTTCTGGTCTTCACCCACCGGTACCAGATTAGTTTGATACAGCAGGATGTCCGCAGCCATCAGCACCGGATAGTCAAACAGACCAGCGTTGATGTTCTCGGCATAACGCGCAGATTTATCTTTAAACTGGGTCATGCGGCTCAGTTCGCCGAAGTAGGTATAGCAGTTCAGTGCCCAGCCTAACTGCGCATGTTCTGGTACGTGGGACTGAACAAAAATGGTGCTTTTCTCAGGATCGATACCACAAGCCAGATACAAGGCCAGCGTATCCAGCGTCGCTTTACGCAGCTTCTGTGCATCCTGGCGCACGGTGATCGCGTGTTGGTCAACGATACAGTAAATGCAATGGTAGTCATCCTGCATGTTTACCCACTGACGCAGCGCACCCATGTAGTTACCAATGGTCAATTCACCTGAGGGCTGTGCGCCACTAAAAACGATGGGCTTAGTCATTTTTCGATTCCTGATTTTCGCTATGCGGAAGCCCTAATGCGGGCAGAAGGTCATTTATAGACTGATAAATTACATCAGGCTGGCTGAGATCGATAGCCTCGCCGTAGTTATATCCGTAGGTTAAGCCAACTGATGGGCAACCTGCCGCTTTTGCCGCCTGAATATCATTGCGTGAGTCGCCGACAAACAGCATCTGTTGTGGGGCAATTCCCATCCGCTCAGCCACCAGTAACAGCGGGTCCGGATGCGGTTTTTTGTTTTGCACATCATCGCCGCCGATAACCACGCTAAAGTATTTGGCAATATCTAAGGCTTCGAGCAGCGGCGCGACGAACGGCGTCGGTTTGTTGGTGACCAGGCCTAGCGGCAGGCCTTTAGCCTGCAACGCGCCCAACGTATCGGCAACGTGCGGGAACAAAAACGTCCCCTCTTCGGCAACCTCGCTATAGTAGCGATCGAACAGTTTACGCAGAATACGTACCTGTTCTTCTGCCGGAATGTCGTCATCAACGGGCGGTTTACCCATTGTTTTACGCAGAGTCGCACGTTCCTGACGCGCCCAGGTCAATGCGCGCTCCATCAGAACATCTGCGCCGTTACCAATCCAGGTAATAACGCGTTCTTCACCTGCGATGGGCAACTCCAGCGCATACAGCGCCATATCTACCGCAGCAGCAAGACCGGGAGCACTGTCGACCAGCGTACCATCAAGATCAAAAGCGACGCCGCGAATATCTTCAAACTTATTCATGACTTACCTTTGCCAGTTCACTGCGCATTTCATCAATGACTTTTTTGTAGTCTGGCTGGTCGAAGATTGCCGAACCGGCGACGAACATATCCGCGCCCGCCGCAGCGATTTCGCCAATGTTGTTCACCTTCACGCCACCGTCCACTTCCAGACGAATGTCAAAGCCAGACTCGTCGATACGGCGACGTACTTCGCGCAGTTTATCCAGTGTTTGAGGAATGAAAGACTGACCGCCGAAACCAGGATTGACGGACATCAGCAGGATCACATCCAGCTTATCCATCACGTAATCCAGATAGCTCAGCGGTGTCGCCGGGTTAAATACCAGTCCCGCTTTACAGCCATTTTCTTTAATCAGTTGCAGCGTGCGGTCAACATGCTCGGAGGCTTCTGGATGAAAGGTAATGATGCTGGCACCAGCGGCAGCGAAATCAGGCACAATGCGATCGACGGGTTTCACCATCAGATGTACGTCGATAGGGGCGGTAATGCCATAGTTACGCAAGGATTTCAGCACCATTGGCCCAATCGTCAGATTGGGAACATAGTGGTTATCCATGACGTCAAAATGCACGACATCAGCGCCAGCTGCCAGGGCTTTTGCGGTATCTTCACCCAGGCGGGCAAAATCAGCCGACAGAATTGAGGGGGCAATCAAATACTGTTTCATCCGCTTCTCCTTGAGAATTATTTTTTCGCGGGTGAAACGACTCCTGGTTTGTACAAAGCCAGCAGTTCGTCCACCTTTTTACGTGTGCCGCCGTTGCTGCTTATACTGCGTCGAACTTTGACGACATGCAATTTTGCGCGCTGATACCACTCACGCGTTAACATCGTATCGTGATTGGAGATCAGCACTGGAATATGGCGCTCAACCAGACCTTCGGCGATCTCCGCCAGATGCGCTTGTTGTTCAAGCGTAAAACTGTTTGTGTGATACGCCGTAAAGTTGGCGGTCGCAGACAGCGGTGCATAAGGCGGATCGCAATAGACGACGGATGCATCATCTGCGCGCGCCATGCTATCGGCGTAAGACTCACAATAGAAAAAGGCATTCTGCGCTTTTTCAGCGAAGTGATACAACTCTGCTTCCGGGAAATAGGGTTTTTTGTAGCGGCCAAACGGCACGTTAAACTCACCGCGCAGATTGTAACGACACAGGCCGTTGTAACCGTAGCGGTTCAAATATAAAAACAGTACCGCCCGACGGAACGGATCCTGGCTTTTGTTGAACTCTTCGCGGAACTGATAGTAGACCTCGGCGCAATTTGTTTCGGGAACAAACAGCTCGCGTGCGGCCTGTACGTACTCATCAGTACGCATCTTCACAATGTTATAGAGACTGATCAGGTCGCTATTGATATCGGCAAGGATATAACGAGAAAAGTCGGTGTTGAGAAACACCGACCCGGCACCTACAAAAGGCTCAACCAGACATTCGCCCTTGGGCAAATGCCGTTTAATATCATCAAGCAGGGGATACTTGCCCCCTGCCCACTTCAAAAAAGCGCGATTTTTCTTCATGCTGACTAACTAATTACACCTTCTCCGGCTGTGGAGAAAGCTCCGACAGCATCCAGCGCTTCAGGCAACTCCCGCAACGATAACCCATTGCGGGAGATAACCTTGATTACTTCAGATCGGCCTGTACCTGACGCAGCGGTTTCGCCCACGGGTTTTTGGCCTGAACATCTGCTGGCAATGTAGATACCGCTTTTTTCGCCTCTTCTTTCGAAGCGTACACGCCAGAAACCAGGACATACCACGGCTGACCATTACGCGTCGTTTCATAGACAACGTAGTTTTTCAGATTCTCTTTCTTCGCCCAACCGTTCAGGTTGTCGTAGTTAGAGGAACTGCTCAGCTGCAGAGTGTAATGGCTGGACGGTGCCGATTTCAACGAACCAACATTACCTGCGGTCTTCCCTCCAGCGGCTGGTGTTGCCGTGGTTTGCGCCGGGGATGCCGTCTGTACTGGAGCCGTAGTCGCCGTCTCTTTTGGTGCTGGCGCAGAAGTCGCAGCCGGTGCCTTCGTGCTCGCCACAGGAGCAACTGGTTCAGTACGTTTCGGCGTCTGTGCTACCGGCTTCGGCTCCGTTTTCACGGTTGCTTGCGGTTTTTTCGGTTCAATCACCGCCTGCTGACGAGCTGGGCGTGTAGTGGCCGGACGTTCAGCGGTTTGCGTTTTCGCCGTGTCACGCGATGCATTGCCATTGCGAACAGGCGCGACAGTCGCGGGTTCAGTCGGCAACGTGGAATTGACCGCCACATTGTTCAGCGGTTGCTGATTTTGTGGCTGGGTCAGCGCATTGTTCAGGTCACCCTGCACTTCAACACGTTGTTGACCATCCGTTGCCGCCGGGGTTTGCCCTTGAGTCGGCGTAGAAGAGATCGGCGGCAGAGAAACATCCTGCTGAGTATTTTCCGCAGACGTGGTTCCCGGCGCTGGCTGCACCCCATTCGCCTGATCGGTCGCATTGCCAGCAAGATCAATACTCTTCTCGCCAGACGCGGTTTGATCGCTGGAAGTGGTCGAGGGGGCTTTTAGCGCAGAACCGATACCGATGATCAACAGCAGTAGAACCAGAATGCCGACGCCCATCATCATATACTGACGAGAAGCGGGTTTACTGGCTGCTTTTTTGCGCTTACGCGGACGACGCTCTACGCGCTCTTCATCCACGGTTTCATCTTCGGATTCGTCAATTTCTTCTTCGATTTCCGGTTCCTCATTGCGCTCTTTTTGCGCACGAGTCGGACGGCGATCGTCAGTGTCATCAAGTTCAATATCATCAAAATTGATCTGCGGTTCGCCACGTTCAGTACGCTCAGAACGTTCAGAAGATTGACGAGAACGACCAGTACGACGATCGCTGGGATCGGGTTTCAGCTCGTCTTCTGGTTTGAATTCATCCATTTAACACCCCACTAAAAGGTTAATGCTTACCACGTTGCAATTAACCTGAAGCTAATAGACCGCTTGATAAGCGGCCTGACCTTTCTTGTTGTTACGCTGATTGACAATCGGCAATGGCGTTAAGAACAAGCTCGTGCGAAACGCCGCTGCGAACTTCACTCTTACCAATTGCCAACGGAAGAATTAAGCGCATCTCTCCCGCAAGGACTTTCTTGTCACGCAGCATATGCGGTAAATACGCCTGCGCGGACATTTCGCGCGGCCCATTGACCGGTAACCCAGCCCGCGTGAGCAGGGTTATAATACGCTGCGTTTCGGCAGAACTAAACTGCCCGAGACGTTCCGACGTCCGCGCCGCCATCACCATACCCGCAGCGACCGCTTCACCATGTAACCAATTGCCATACCCCATTTCAGCTTCAATGGCATGACCAAAGGTGTGTCCCAGATTCAGTAAAGCACGTAACCCGGTTTCGCGCTCGTCGGCGGCGACAACTTCTGCCTTCAGTTCACAACAACGGCGAATACAGTACGCCATTGCCGGACCGTCCAGACGCAACAACGCATCCAGATTCTCTTCCAGCCAGTTAAAAAACGCACCGTCAAGAATAATGCCGTATTTGATGACTTCTGCCAGCCCCGACGCTAACTCACGCGGGGGAAGCGTTTTCAGACAGTCGAGATCCACCACCACTGAAGCAGGCTGGTAGAACGCGCCAATCATGTTTTTACCGAGGGGATGGTTGACCGCAGTTTTGCCGCCAACGGAGGAATCGACCTGCGACAGTAACGTCGTCGGGACTTGAATGAAACGAACACCGCGCTGATAACTCGCCGCCGCGAAGCCGGTCAGATCGCCCACTACGCCGCCGCCAAGCGCCACCAGCGTAGTATCGCGACCATGCGGCTTTTGTAACAACGCCGTAAAGACGGTATCGAGTACAGCCAGGCTTTTATACTGCTCGCCGTCAGGGAGGATAACGCTATCGACGTTAACACCCGCCTGTTCAAGTACGCCGCGGACCTTATCGAGATACAGAGGAGCCAGGGTTTCGTTGGTGACCAACATGACCTGCTCGCCCGATTTCAGCGGTAAGAATGAAGCTGGTTCATTAAACAAACCAGATGCGATGGTAATTGGGTAACTACGTTCCCCGAGAGTAACGACAATCCTCTCCATAACGCGACATCCACCTTAATTACTGTACCCGCAGACGAGTGTATATAAAGCCAGAATTAGTTGCTTTCCAGCATGTGAATAATCTGGTTTGCAACCACTTTAGCGCTTTGATCATCAGTACGAATGGTCACGTCGGCAATCTCTTCATACAGCGGATTGCGTTCATTGGCCAACGCTTCCAGAACTTCACGCGGCGGTGTTTCAACGTGCAGCAACGGGCGTTTTTTATCACGCTGCGTGCGTGCAAGTTGCTTTTCGATGGTCGTTTCAAGATAAACGACAACGCCACGAGCGGAAAGACGGTTACGCGTTTCACGGGATTTCACAGAGCCGCCGCCAGTAGCCAGCACAATACCCTGTTTCTCGGTCAACTCATTGATGACCTTTTCTTCGCGATCGCGGAAGCCTTCTTCGCCTTCTAAATCGAAAACCCAGCCCACATCAGCTCCGGTTCGTTTCTCAATCTCTTGATCGGAATCGTAAAATTCCATATTGAGTTGTTGAGCTAACTGGCGCCCAATAGTGCTTTTTCCGGCACCCATAGGCCCAACCAGAAAGATATTGCGTTTCTCTGCCATTTTTTCGGTACTACTAAGACTATTCGTTAATGATAAACCCGCTTCGCTCAGAGAGCGCCGCAGGACATGAACTGAAACCTCATAAGATATTGCGAGAGTCAGACTGAAAATTATCTCAATACTCCAGCGGGTTTGGCAACTGAATAAATCACCCATCCCCCTGCATATCTGGTCGCTGCAAGCGCGCTGCCTTGCTACCACCGCTCTGGCGATAAATCACCGGGTAAGATTAGCGTAAAAAAGACAGCAAAATGCCGCCTGAATGATAAATCATCATCATGGAACGCAGGCAGCGAAGAGCACCAACTCTCAAATCGGTACTCCTTGTATGCTAAATACCTGCGCGCGTCAAATAGATGAAACACGTTCAGCATAAAAACATTACCGCTTTTACGGCTGTTTACTCACTGGAAACCAGTCGTGGCGTGATAAACACCACTAACTCGCGTCGTTCATCTTCTTTTCCGTCATGACGAAATAATTGCCCGAACCAGGGAATGTCGCCAAGCAACGGTACGCTATCCTGACCCGATTTATTTTTACGGGTAAAAATGCCGCCCAGCGCCAACGTTTCTCCGCTTTTGACCTCGACCTGCGTTTCGATCTCCTGCTTATCAATCGCCAGCACTTCGCCATCGGCCTGCTGTAGCACCTGCCCCGGAACGTTCTGGCTGATGTGTAATTTCAGCCGGATGCGACCTTTTTGTAACACCGTGGGCGTGACCTCCATCCCCAGGACGGCCTCTTTAAATTCCACCGACGTCGCGCCACTTTCCCCGCTGGAAACCTGATATGGAATTTCGCTCCCCTGTTTAATGCTGGCAGGCTGAAGATGTGAGGCCAGCAGACGCGGACTGGCGATAATATCCAGCTGCTGTTTTTGTTCGAGCGCAGAAAGCTCAAGATCCAGCAAGCGTCCGTTGATGCGCCCAATGTTAAAACCGACATGCGTTGTCGCCGTCGCTACGGAGAGGTCGCTACCAAGCGTGGTGACTTGCCCAACGCCACCAGCGTGTTGCGCATCGGCCAGCGTCCATTTCACGCCTAACTCACGCAAACTTTTTTCATTAATGGTGACAATATGCGCCGACAGCTCAACCTGCCCGACCGGCAGATCCATTTGCGCTACCCACTGTTCAAGCGCGCTTAACGCCGTTTTGTTATCTCGTAGCAAAAGGCGATTGGTGCGTTTATCGACGGTCATACTCCCTTTGGCACTCAGTAGCTTCTCCCCCGCTTTCGCCAGTTCTCCCGCGTCGGCGTATTGCAGGGTTATACTGCGATTTTCCAGCGGCAGATTTGCCTGCGCCCGCGCCTGCTCCGCCTCCTGGCGGGCGATATTGTTATTCTGCCAGGCAATGGAATGCACTGAGAGAATGTTGTCTTCCTGCCGCGTTATCAGTCCGGCGCTTTTCACTACAGTTTGTAGTGCCTGCTTCCAGGGAACATCTGTTAGATGTAACGACACCGTACCGCTGACGTCTGGCGACACGACCAGGTTCAACTTCTCCTGTTCAGCCAGCGCCTGCAACACCTGAGCTACCGGAACGTCATCCACCATCAGCGTCACTTTTTGCGGCTTTGCCGCCTGTACGCCGGGTATCAGCATCAACAGTAGTGCGGCTATCCATTGCTTCATTTGTATCTCCTTGCCGTTGCCACAACCATTGTGGCGGTTCGCAGTTTGTCCCGGTTCCCAGCGTTAGTGCGTCTGGCGTCAGCTGTAAAATTGTCCAGCCGTTTTCCAGCACATCGTTTTGCTGCACCCGTCGCCATTTCTTTTGCCCGTCTTTTATTACACCGATGATGCGCTCGCCTCGCCCTACCATCCCCTGATAGCGCCACTGGCTAAGTTCGCTAATCCGGCATAGATCTTCCGGCGGTTTAAAAGGGTCACGCATACCGGTTAAAAGGCACAATGCAATACCTGCCAACAACCAGCGTTTAACCCTCATGCGGCGTCTCCAGTTGTAGCGTGAACAAAAGATCATCACCTTCCACGCTTAACGAAAAACGGCTCACGCTGACGTTGCGCTCTGCCAGCCGTGTAAATGCCGACGGCACTGCTTCCCACAGCGTTTTCAACGCCAACTCACCTCCCTGCGCGGATGGATGCCAGGAAACCAGTTGCGCGCCGGATAACTGAAAATCCAGAGGCGAAAAGGGCAGCGTTTTTTCCTCGCTGAAGGGAGTGGTGTCTACCAGGCGATACAGTGCGGCCCACTGCTGGTGATGACTTGCCCGTAGTCGAATTAATGCGTCGCGCTCTTCATGGTGTGTCGATGATAGAAAAATGAGCGTAACTAACATCAGCAACCAGACTGCCCAGCAAAGCTGGCGGAGGCGGGGTGATGTGGCGAACCACCAGTCAAAGAACATGTTCATCGCTAACCTTCCTTGTTAACTGATACTCAAATTGCCAGCGTCCCTGCGCATCCTGCTGCGTGGCTCCCCGCTGATTGAGATGAAAAGACGCATCCTGGCGGAGTGACGTTTCTAGTGCGTTTAACGCGGTAATGCTTGTTGTCAGCCCCTTGATCTCCAGCGTTCCCTGCTGCCAGCTTATCGTTGTCAGCCAGGCGTGCTCGGGTAAAAGCGCCGCCAGTGCTTCCAGCGCAGATTGCCAGTCGCGGGTAAATTGTCGCTGGCGCTGCCGTTGCGAACGCTGTTCGCGTAACTGCTGTTGCTCCAGCAAACGTGGCTTCGTTATCTGTAAGCTGCGGGCGAGTTGTTGTTCCGCCTGAAGCAAAACTGCGTCTATGCGCGCTTCGGCGCTGCCTGTCAGACGCAGTATTAGCGTTATCCCGACGGCCAGCAGCAGAGGCGCAACGAACATCAGCAACCAGAAACGCAGAAAAGCGGTCCGGCGTTGCTGTCGCCAGGGCAAAAAATTAATTGGCGGGTTCATCAGTACGCCTTCCCAAGCGCCAGCCCCAGCGCGATGGCAAAGTCTCCACCTGACGGCGGTAGCGGCGGCTGACGAACAGAAACGGCCTCCCAGGGATCAAATCCCCCTTCGCCACATATCGCGACGCTTTCGGGATCAACGGATAACGCTGCCGCCAGCTCCTTCGCGCTAGTCATCCCCACCGCCAGTTTGCGCCCCCAGCGATAGCGTGTCGCCCACAGCCACTGTTCGTTATCACGCCAGGCCAGACATTGCTGATGAGAAGGTAAAAAAGGCAGGAATCGCTGTAATGCACTGGCATCCGGGGTGATCGCACTAACATGAACACGCAACCTTTCTGCCAGAGTAAGCAGCGTTGCCAGCTCTTTGCTTTGCGCGGCAGTCACGTTATAAGCGGGGCTGAGTGAGTCTTCGCTATAATCGAAGCGCAGGGAGTCCGGATCCATATCCAGCTCGCGGGCCATCGTCCCTGACAGCCAGGCCGTTTGCTCCCGCTCACCAAGGGACATCGACGGGCGCGGAAATGACCGCTGTAATGTGCGACTGGCGGGAAACGCCAACATAATGTGATGACGCTGCGGCAGTTCGCGACTCCAAGGTAACAACGTTTTAGCCAGCTGCTGCGCATCAACAATCCGCCCATCTTTGATAATGTCGTTCTCCAGCGGCAACCGCCACCAGCGTTGCAAAAAGCATTCTTTTGCTCCCCGCACGATCGCAACCGCTACCGCTTCTTGCTGTTGTAAATGCAAACCAATTTGCCAGATCTTAAATGCCATTGTGATGATCTCCTTATCACCCGTCACTCTGACGGGTATATCAATGCGTCTGGCTTGCCTTTATACTACCGCGCGTTTGTTTATAAACTGCCCAAATGAAACTAAATGGGAAATTTCCAGTGAAGTTCGTAAAGTATTTTTTGATCCTTGCAGTCTGTTGCATTCTGCTGGGAGCAGGCTCGATTTATGGCCTATACCGCTACATCGAGCCACAACTGCCGGATGTGGCGACATTAAAAGATGTTCGCCTGCAAATTCCGATGCAGATTTACAGCGCCGATGGCGAGCTGATTGCTCAATACGGTGAGAAACGTCGTATTCCGGTTACGTTGGATCAAATCCCACCGGAGATGGTGAAAGCCTTTATCGCGACGGAAGACAGCCGCTTCTACGAGCATCACGGCGTTGACCCGGTGGGGATCTTCCGTGCGGCAAGCGTGGCGCTGTTCTCCGGCCACGCGTCACAAGGGGCGAGTACCATTACCCAGCAGCTGGCGAGAAACTTCTTCCTCAGTCCAGAACGCACGCTGATGCGTAAGATTAAGGAAGTCTTCCTCGCGATTCGCATTGAACAGTTGCTGACGAAAGACGAGATCCTCGAGCTTTATCTGAACAAGATTTACCTCGGTTACCGCGCCTATGGTGTCGGTGCTGCGGCACAAGTCTATTTCGGTAAAACGGTCGACCAACTGACGCTGAACGAAATGGCTGTGATCGCCGGGCTGCCGAAAGCGCCTTCCACCTTTAATCCGCTCTACTCAATGGATCGTGCCGTCGCGCGGCGTAACGTCGTACTGTCGCGGATGCTGGATGAAGGGTATATCACCCAACAACAGTTCGATCAGACACGCACTGAGGCGATTAACGCTAACTATCACGCGCCGGAGATTGCTTTCTCTGCGCCGTACCTGAGCGAAATGGTGCGCCAGGAGATGTATAACCGTTATGGCGAAAGTGCCTATGAAGACGGTTATCGCATTTACACCACCATCACCCGCAAAGTGCAGCAGGCCGCACAGCAGGCGGTACGTAATAACGTGCTGGACTACGACATGCGCCACGGCTATCGCGGCCCGGCAAATGTGCTGTGGAAAGTGGGCGAGTCGGCGTGGGATAACAACAAGATTACCGATACGCTGAAGGCGCTGCCAACCTATGGTCCGCTGCTGCCTGCCGCAGTCACCAGCGCCAATCCTCAGCAAGCGACGGCGATGCTGGCGGACGGGTCGACCGTCGCATTGAGTATGGAAGGCGTTCGCTGGGCGCGTCCTTACCGTTCGGATACTCAGCAAGGACCGACGCCGCGTAAAGTGACCGATGTTCTGCAAACGGGTCAGCAAATCTGGGTTCGTCAGGTTGGCGATGCATGGTGGCTGGCACAAGTGCCGGAAGTGAACTCGGCGCTGGTGTCGATCAATCCGCAAAACGGTGCCGTTATGGCGCTGGTCGGTGGCTTTGATTTCAATCAGAGCAAGTTTAACCGCGCCACCCAGGCACTGCGTCAGGTGGGTTCCAACATCAAACCGTTCCTCTACACCGCGGCGATGGATAAAGGTCTGACGCTGGCAAGTATGTTGAACGATGTGCCAATTTCTCGCTGGGATGCAGGTGCCGGTTCTGACTGGCAGCCGAAGAACTCACCACCGCAGTATGCTGGTCCAATTCGCTTACGTCAGGGGCTGGGTCAGTCGAAAAACGTGGTGATGGTACGCGCAATGCGGGCGATGGGCGTCGACTACGCTGCAGAATATCTGCAACGCTTCGGCTTCCCGGCGCAAAACATTGTCCACACCGAATCGCTGGCGCTGGGTTCAGCGTCCTTCACCCCAATGCAGGTGGCGCGCGGCTACGCGGTCATGGCGAACGGCGGCTTCCTGGTGGACCCGTGGTTTATCAGCAAAATTGAAAACGATCAGGGCGGCGTGATTTTCGAAGCGAAACCGAAAGTAGCCTGCCCGGAATGCGATATTCCGGTGATTTACGGTGATACGCAGAAATCGAACGTGCTGGAAAATAACGATGTTGAAGATGTCGCTATCTCCCGCGAGCAGCAGAATGTTTCTGTACCAATGCCGCAGCTGGAGCAGGCAAATCAGGCGTTAGTGGCGAAGACTGGCGCGCAGGAGTACGCACCGCACGTCATCAACACTCCGCTGGCATTCCTGATTAAGAGTGCTTTGAACACCAATATCTTTGGTGAGCCAGGCTGGCAGGGTACTGGCTGGCGTGCAGGTCGTGATTTGCAGCGTCGCGATATCGGCGGGAAAACCGGTACCACTAACAGTTCGAAAGATGCATGGTTCTCGGGTTACGGTCCGGGCGTTGTGACCTCGGTCTGGATTGGCTTTGATGATCACCGTCGTAATCTCGGTCATACAACGGCTTCCGGAGCGATTAAAGATCAGATCTCAGGTTACGAAGGCGGTGCCAAGAGTGCCCAGCCTGCATGGGACGCTTATATGAAAGCCGTTCTTGAAGGTGTGCCGGAGCAGCCGCTGACGCCGCCTCCGGGTATTGTGACGGTGAATATCGATCGCAGCACCGGGCAGTTAGCTAATGGTGGCAACAGCCGCGAAGAGTATTTCATCGAAGGTACGCAGCCGACACAACAGGCGGTGCACGAGGTGGGAACGACCATTATCGATAATGGTGAGGCACAGGAATTGTTCTGATTAAAAAGGCGCTTCGGCGCCTTTTCAGTTGGCTGACAAAGTGCATTTGTTTATGCCGGATGCGGGTGAACGCGTTATCCGGCTAACAAAATCGTGAAAAATCAATATATTGCAGGAACCCCATAAGCCTGATAAGCGTTGTGCATCAGGCAAACTTCACGCATTTACACTCGCCCCTGCCCTTTCAACCATTCGCGCACGAGGAACAGCGCGCTGACATTACGCGCTTCGTTGAAGTCAGGGTCTTCCAGCAAATCCATCATATGCGCCAGCGGCCAGCGCACCTGTGGTAGCGGCTCTGGCTCATCGCCTTCCAGCGATTCCGGGTAGAGATCTTGCGCTACCACGATATTCATTTTGCTGGAAAAATAAGACGGTGCCATGCTGAGCTTCTTCAAAAAAGTCAGATCGTTCGCACCAAATCCAACCTCTTCTTTTAGCTCGCGGTTAGCGGCTTCGTAGACGCTTTCACCCGGATCAATTAATCCTTTCGAAAAACCTAATTCGTAGGATTCAGTTCCCACTGCGTATTCGCGGATCAGGATCAGGTGATCGTCCACAATCGGCACAATCATCACTGCTTCCCGGTTGGTTGGACGCATTCGTTCATAAACACGCCGCACGCCATTGCTGAACTCCAGATCCACGCTCTCGACGGTAAACAGTCGGGAACGGGCTACAGTTTCAACATTCAGAATGGTGGGTTTTTGTAATGATTTGCTCATCGTGGGATCTATGCTGTGAAATCAGCGGTTATTGTGCGATATCGGACACGCTTTCGGCAATGTGAATTGCATGTTATTTACATTTATGTAACTTAATAAATAATCGTCCTCAAATCAAATTAAAAGTCAATAGGTTGAAATAACTCCAGGAATTTGCTGATATTCCGCCTTCAGAGGGTTTGCTATGATCAGCGGTTACTGTGATGTGCTTAATGATGCTCAAGTTAAACTCCACGCTTGCCGATAGCCAACCGCAGAATCATGTATTGTGTCCGGTGCGACTGACCACGCCTGACAGACTAAGTAAGATGGGGAAAGCATGAGCACCATTGTGATTTTTTTAGCTGCTTTGCTGGCCTGCTCACTACTTGCGGGATGGCTGATAAAAGTGCGATCCAGACGGCGTCAGCTGCCCTGGACCAACGCCTTCGCGGATGCGCAAACGCGTAAACTCACACCTGAAGAACGTAGCGCCGTTGAAAATTATCTTGAGAGCCTGACGCAGGTATTACAGGTGCCTGGCCCAACGGGAGCCAGCGCGGCACCGATCTCTCTGGCGCTGAATGCCGAAAGCAACAACGTCATGATGCTGACACACGCTATCACGCGTTACGGCATCTCTACCGACGATCCGAATAAATGGCGTTACTACCTCGATTCGGTAGAAGTCCACCTGCCCCCTTTCTGGGAACAATACATCAACGATGAGAATACCGTTGAACTGATTCATACCGATTCGCTGCCGCTGGTTATTTCACTCAACGGTCATACGCTGCAGGAGTACATGCAGGAAACGCGCGGCTATGCCTTGCAACCTGTTCCATCCACGCAGGCGTCGATTCGCGGGGAAGAGAGTGAGCAAATCGAGCTACTCAATATTCGCAAAGAAACGCATGAAGAATATGCGCTGAGTCGTCCGCGCGGGCTGCGTGAAGCGTTGCTGATCGTCGCCTCCTTCCTGATGTTCTTTTTCTGCCTGATTACCCCGGATGTATTTGTTCCGTGGCTGGCAGGCGGCGCATTACTGCTGCTGGGCGCAGGTCTGTGGGGGCTATTCGCGCCCCCGGCAAAATCCTCCCTGCGAGAAATTCATTGTCTGCGCGGTACACCCCGTCGTTGGGGATTGTTTGGCGAAAACGATCAGGAACAGATCAACAATATTTCACTCGGTATTATCGACCTGGTCTATCCCGCACACTGGCAGCCATACATTGCTCAGGATCTCGGTCAACAAACCGATATTGATATCTATCTCGACCGCCACGTAGTGCGTCAGGGGCGATATCTTTCGCTGCATGATGAAGTAAAAAACTTTCCGTTACAGCACTGGCTGCGCAGTACGATTATCGCTGCGGGCTCGCTGCTGGTGCTGTTTATGCTGTTATTCTGGATCCCGCTGGATATGCCGCTGAAATTCACTCTCTCATGGATGAAAGGCGCGCAGACCATTGAAGCCACCAGCGTAAAACAACTGGCTGACGCTGGCGTGCGGGTAGGCGATACATTGCGTATTAGCGGTACGGGAATGTGTAATATTCGCACTTCCGGAACCTGGAGCGCGAAAACCAATTCACCTTTTTTACCGTTTGACTGCTCGCAGATCATCTGGAATGACGCCCGCTCATTACCATTACCAGAATCTGAACTGGTCAACAAAGCGACGGCATTGACTGAAGCAGTTAATCGCCAGCTGCACCCTAAACCGGAAGATGAATCTCGCGTCAGTGCCTCATTACGTTCAGCGATTCAAAAATCCGGCATGGTATTGCTTGATGATTTTGGCGACATTGTACTGAAGACAGCGGATTTATGTTCTGCCAAAGATGACTGTGTGCGACTGAAAAATGCGCTGGTCAATCTCGGCAACAGTAAAGACTGGGACGCGCTGGTAAAACGCGCCAACGCCGGGAAGCTCGATGGCGTGAATGTGTTATTACGCCCGGTGAGTGCGGAATCGCTGGATAACCTGGTGGCAACCTCCACCGCGCCGTTTATCACGCATGAAACGGCGCGAGCGGCACAATCACTAAACAGTCCGGCCCCCGGCGGATTCCTGATTGTCAGCGACGAAGGCAGCGATTTTGTTGATCAGCCCTGGCCTTCGGCATCACTTTACGACTACCCGCCGCAAGAACAGTGGAACGCTTTCCAGAAACTGGCACAAATGCTGATGCATACGCCGTTTAACGCCGAAGGTATCGTCACAAAAATCTTCACTGACGCCAATGGTACGCAGCATATTGGCCTTCATCCGATCCCGGATCGTTCCGGCCTGTGGCGCTATCTCAGCACCACATTGCTGCTACTGACGATGCTGGGTAGCGCCATTTACAATGGCGTACAGGCCTGGCGTCGTTACCAGCGTCATCGCACTCGCATGATGGAGATTCAGGCCTATTATGAAAGCTGCCTGAACCCGCAACTGATCACCCCTTCAGAAAGCCTTATCGAATAACACGTTTGCGCGGCAGGTTATGCTACCCTGTCGCGCAAATTGCTTCACTCTGGAGATTTCCCTCATGCATATCAACATTGCCTGGCAGGACGTAGATACCGTTCTGCTGGATATGGACGGCACATTGCTCGACCTCGCCTTCGATAACTATTTCTGGCAAAAGCTGGTGCCTGAAACATGGGGCGCGAAAAACGGGGTTACGCCACAGGAAGCGATGGAATATATGCGCCAGCAATATCACGACGTACAGCATACGCTAAACTGGTACTGTCTTGATTACTGGAGTGAGCAACTGGGTCTGGATATCTGTGCGATGACCACCGAGATGGGACCGCGTGCCGTACTGCGTGAAGATACCATTCCGTTTCTTGAGGCACTGAAAGCCAGCGGTAAGCAGCGAATTTTGCTCACCAATGCGCATCCGCACAACCTGGCGGTAAAACTTGAGCATACCGGTCTGGACGCACACCTTGATTTATTACTTTCCACCCACACATTTGGTTATCCGAAAGAGGATCAGCGGTTATGGCATGCGGTGGCCGAAGCTACGGGTCTGAAAGCTGAAAGAACGCTGTTTATTGATGACAGCGAAGCGATTCTCGATGCTGCCGCGCAATTTGGTATTCGTTACTGCCTCGGCGTGACTAATCCTGATTCCGGGATTGCCGAGAAACAGTATCAACGCCATCCGTCACTGAATGACTACCGCCGCCTGATCCCCTCGCTAATGTGAAGGAGACGCCATGAAAGAAAAACCTGCTGTTGAGGTTCGACTGGATAAATGGCTATGGGCTGCCCGTTTTTATAAAACCCGCGCGCTGGCCCGTGAAATGATTGAAGGCGGTAAGGTGCATTACAACGGGCAGCGCAGCAAGCCGAGCAAAATCGTCGAGCTGAATGCCACGCTCACTCTGCGCCAGGGAAATGACGAACGCACGGTGATTGTAAAGGCGATTACTGAACAGCGTCGCCCCGCCAGCGAGGCAGCCTTGCTGTATGAAGAGACTGCGGAAAGTGTAGAGAAACGCGAAAAAATGGCGCTGGCACGTAAACTTAATGCCTTAACCATGCCGCACCCGGACCGACGCCCGGACAAAAAAGAGCGCCGCGACCTGTTACGATTTAAACACGGCGACAGTGAATAACTGTCACCTGCAAGAGAGATGATTATGCCGCAACATGACCAATTACATCGCTATCTGTTTGAAAACTTTGCCGTGCGCGGCGAACTGGTAACCGTTTCGGAAACCCTGCAACAGATCCTTGAGAATCACGATTATCCGCAGCCCGTTAAAAACGTGCTGGCAGAACTGCTGGTTGCGACCAGCCTGTTAACCGCTACGCTGAAGTTTGATGGTGATATCACCGTACAGCTGCAAGGCGACGGTCCGATGAATCTGGCGGTTATTAACGGTAACAATAACCAGCAAATGCGCGGTGTGGCGCGCGTGCAGGGCGAAATTCCAGAAAATGCCGACCTGAAAACGCTGGTCGGCAATGGTTACGTGGTGATCACCATTACCCCGAGCGAAGGCGAACGCTATCAGGGCGTGGTTGGTCTGGAAGGTGATACCCTGGCGGCCTGCCTGGAAGATTACTTTATGCGTTCTGAACAGCTGCCGACGCGCCTGTTTATTCGCACCGGCGACGTAGACGGCAAACCGGCTGCAGGCGGTATGTTGTTGCAGGTAATGCCTGCGCAAAATGCCCAGCAGGACGACTTTGACCACCTGGCGACGCTAACCGAAACCATCAAAACCGAAGAACTGCTGACCTTACCGGCAAACGAAGTGTTGTGGCGTTTGTATCACGAAGAAGAGGTGACGGTTTACGATCCGCAGGATGTGGAGTTCAAATGCACCTGCTCGCGTGAACGTTGCGCCGACGCGCTGAAAACGCTGCCTGATGAAGAAGTCGATAGCATCCTGGCGGAAGATGGCGAAATTGACATGCATTGTGATTACTGCGGTAACCACTATCTGTTCAATGCGATGGATATTGCTGAAATCCGCAACAACGCGTCTCCGGCAGATCCGCAAGTTCATTAATGAGTATGTCCGGCAGAGAGGGCTCTGCCGGATTTTACGACGTAATGGCCTGATGTGCTGCGCTTACCAGGCCTATGAAATAAATCGCAAATTATTGTTGGTCAGATACAGCGTCGTATCCGATAAAAGCGTTGTCACTTACTTAAGTTTATTTCCAGCGTTTCACCATCTACCGTCAGATCGCGCCACGCTTTAGGCTTCGTCCCCAGTTTTCCATCCTTCGCAGCTGTGAGTAATTTTTCTTTCGTTATTTCGTTCGGAAGTAAACTCATATCAAGCGCGTCCCATTCTTTTCTGTCTGAGTCAAAGCCATAGACAATGACTCTGTCATCATTAAAAGCAAACAGGATCCGCTCCGCCTGACCATCACTATTCAGATCTTGCTCGACCAGGACGCAGGCGTCTTTTTCAATACAGGTCATCACGTTATAGCGATCCTGGATTAAGGCCGACCAGAATGTCGCATCCGGTTTAACAGAACCAGGGGCAATTAACACATTATCGGCTAATACTTTTTCCGATACCTGTTGCTGAAGATGTTGCTCTCCATCTAACGCCATCAGCAGATCCCGCGCGCGTTTCGGGTCTTTCATAAACCCGGCATCGCTTTTCAGCGACTCAAGCGCCGCACGTCCATAGCGACCGCTCTGTTCGAGCATGTAGATAGTTACCTGGTCTGGCGTGTTTTTGCCGCTCTGATAACGCGCCATATGACTGTTCACGCTAATACGCATACTGTCCAGCACCGGCGAATTAAGAAGCACCAGTATCACCAACACCAATAACGAAACCGCAAGGTTCACTTTGCCCTGAAGAACAACGGGATTTTGCCCTTTACGCCAGACGATGCTGACAAAATACCCCAGCGACCACACCAGTAACACCAGCACCGCCAGCACGCCCTGCAAGCGGTCGACAGTCCAGCCGTACTGAGCGACCCGCAGCCATAACGCCCAGGCGGCGACGAACACATACAGCGGAGCAACCAGCAAAGCGGTTTTAATCAGGCAACGCAACGGCCCTGTCCAGGGAAGTGACGCTTTTTGCGGATCGCGGACAATAGCCATTAAGATCAATTGCAAAAAGGCCAGCGTTAACAGCAACCCGGCGGCGGAGATGTGGCGAGAAATCGCGCTCAGGCCCGTAAACGGCAGAGTGATGATAAACATCAGGGTTAGCAATGATACTAACGGCAGCAACCCCGTGGCGATTAACGTGAACAACTTTTGAATAGAGTCGATTAAACGTGACTGTGTTCGCGCGAGGATCACCGCCAGCGCGGTAACCAGACCTAACGTGAGATAAATAAACCAGTCGGTTGCAAAAAAGAGCGTATTGAAAAACGTGATGCCAACAAGTTTAAACAACTCACTCCACAGTAAAAGCACCAGCCACGTCAAGCCATTGGCGAGAAAAATCACCAGTAATATAAGTACGTTATGCCATACTGACTGGTAAAAATAGCGATAGCGGCTACTGTCATTGCGGATGCGAAGGCTTTGTTGTATCCACGGTAGCAACAACATTGCCATCAGCAGCAGATAGCAACCAAAATCCCAAAGCGCCTTTTCAGCTCTCCAGGGGTTCATGCCATCAGTTTGCCACTTCAGCCAGCCGCTCATCCCCAGCGTGGCAATAAACACCAGCGCCAGCCATCCCCAAAGGCGCTTCTGTTTAAAAGAGATCACGGAGAAGAGTAAAACGGATGAAAACGCAACGGTCGCAGGCACGCCATAAACAATCCAACTGTGATTTTTTCCGGCAAGCCAGGCGATCAACAGGTAGCAAACCAGCCCCTGAAGTAATCCGGTAGCAATCATCCCCCAGCGTGTTGCCGGTGAAAGTTCAACGTTATCCATGTTGGTTATCCAGAATCAAAAGGTGGGTTAATTATCGCATCCGGGCAGTAGTATTTTGCTTTTTTCAGAAAATAATCAAAAAAAGTTAGCGTGGTGAATCGATACTTTACCGATTGAATTTGCATCAATTTCATTAAGGAATGCGATTCCACTCACAATATTCCCGCCATATAAACCAAGATTTAACCTTTTGAGAACATTTTCCACACCTAAAATGCTATTTCTGCGATAATAGCAACCGTTTCGTGACAGGAATCACGGAGTTTTTTGTCAAATATGAATTTCTCCAGATACGTAAATCTATGAGCCTTGTCGCGGTTAACACCCCCAAAAAGACTTTACTATTCAGGCAATACATATTGGCTAAGGAGCAGTGAAATGCGCGTTAACAATGGTTTGACCCCGCAAGAACTCGAGGCTTATGGTATCAGTGACGTACATGATATCGTTTACAACCCAAGCTACGACCTGCTGTATCAGGAAGAGCTCGATCCGAGCCTGACAGGTTATGAGCGCGGGGTGTTAACTAATCTGGGTGCCGTTGCCGTCGATACCGGGATCTTCACCGGTCGTTCACCAAAAGATAAGTATATCGTCCGTGACGATACCACTCGCGATACTTTCTGGTGGGCAGACAAAGGCAAAGGTAAGAACGACAACAAACCTCTCTCTCCGGAAACCTGGCAGCATCTGAAAGGCCTGGTGACCAGGCAGCTTTCCGGCAAACGTCTGTTCGTTGTCGACGCTTTCTGTGGTGCGAACCCGGATACTCGTCTTTCCGTCCGTTTCATCACCGAAGTGGCCTGGCAGGCGCATTTTGTCAAAAACATGTTTATTCGCCCGAGCGATGAAGAGCTGGCAGGTTTCAAACCAGACTTTATCGTTATGAACGGCGCGAAGTGCACTAACCCGCAGTGGAAAGAACAGGGTCTGAACTCCGAAAACTTCGTGGCGTTTAACCTGACCGAGCGCATGCAGCTGATTGGCGGCACCTGGTACGGCGGCGAAATGAAGAAAGGGATGTTCTCGATGATGAACTACCTGCTGCCGCTGAAAGGTATCGCTTCTATGCACTGCTCCGCCAACGTTGGTGAGAAAGGCGATGTTGCGGTGTTCTTCGGCCTTTCCGGCACCGGTAAAACCACCCTTTCCACCGACCCGAAACGTCGCCTGATTGGTGATGACGAGCACGGCTGGGACGATGACGGCGTGTTTAACTTCGAAGGCGGCTGCTACGCAAAAACTATCAAGCTGTCGAAAGAAGCGGAACCTGAAATCTACAACGCTATCCGTCGCGATGCGCTGCTGGAAAACGTCACCGTGCGTGAAGATGGCACTATCGACTTTGATGATGGTTCAAAAACCGAGAACACCCGCGTTTCTTATCCGATCTATCACATCGATAACATTGTTAAGCCGGTTTCCAAAGCGGGCCACGCGACTAAGGTTATCTTCCTGACTGCTGATGCTTTCGGCGTGTTGCCGCCGGTTTCTCGCCTGACTGCCGATCAAACCCAGTATCACTTCCTCTCTGGCTTCACCGCCAAACTGGCCGGTACTGAGCGTGGCATCACCGAACCGACGCCAACCTTCTCCGCTTGCTTCGGCGCGGCGTTCCTGTCGCTGCACCCGACTCAGTACGCAGAAGTGCTGGTGAAACGTATGCAGGCGGCGGGCGCGCAGGCTTATCTGGTTAACACTGGCTGGAACGGCACTGGCAAACGTATCTCGATTAAAGATACCCGCGCCATTATCGACGCCATCCTCAACGGTTCGCTGGATAATGCAGAAACCTTCACTCTGCCGATGTTTAACCTGGCGATCCCAACCGAACTGCCGGGCGTAGACACGAAGATTCTCGATCCGCGTAACACCTACGCTTCTCCGGAACAGTGGCAGGAAAAAGCCGAAACCCTGGCGAAACTGTTTATCGACAACTTCGATAAATACACCGACACCCCTGCGGGTGCCGCGCTGGTAGCGGCTGGTCCGAAACTGTAATGATTTGAAGCTGGAGAATATCTATCCAGTATCTTATAGAAAGCAAAACGGGAGGCACCTTCGCCTCCCGTTTATTTACCCTTCTTTTGTCGTGCCCTGCGCCCGCGTTACCGGCACTGGCAGCCAGGCGCGAATGGAAAGCCCGCCCCGCTCGCTGGTGCCAAGCTCCAGCATCCCGTTATGGTTATCCACGATACGCTGCACAATTGCCAGCCCTAATCCCGTGCCGCTAATGGTGCGCGCACTGTCGCCGCGGACAAACGGCTGGAACAGGTGCTTACGTTGTTCCGGCGCAATTCCCGGACCGTCATCTTCCACCTGGAACCAGGCGCGATTCGGCTCCGTTCCGCTGCTGACTTTGATCCAGCCATTGCCATAACGGGCGGCGTTGACCACCATATTCGCCACCGCGCGTTTGATCGACAGCGGGTGCATTTTCACTTCAATGCTGCCGGGGTAAAGCGCGGTTTCAATTTCCCGCTCATAGCCACTTTCGGCAGCAATCACCTCACCGAGTACTGCATTAAGATCCGCCATTTCCATCGGCATCTCCTGCCCGGTGCGCAGGTAGTCGATAAACTGCTCAATGATGGCGTTGCACTCTTCGATATCTTTATTGATCGATTCTGCCAGATAGCCATCCTGCTCGCTCATCATCTCAGTCGCCAGGCGAATACGCGTCAGCGGCGTGCGCAAGTCGTGACTTACCCCCGCCATCAGCAGCGTGCGGTCATCCGCCAGTTGCTTAACACCAGCCGCCATATGGTTAAAGGCACGGGTAACGGAACGCACCTCCGAAGCGCCATACTCACGCAGCGGCGGCGGAATAATCCCTTTACCAACCTGCAAGGCTGCGTGTTCGAGATCGACCAACGGTCGGTTCTGGATACGAATAAACAGCCACGCCCCGCCTATCGCCAATAGCATAATCGCCAGCGTATAGCGGAACAGCGGAGAGAAATCGCCCTGATGAATTTCGGTCAGCGGCACGCGTACCCAGATATTGGGCGACAGCCAGGTTTTCAGCCAGACGACAGGCGAACTTTTGTTGACCTCAACGCGCACTTCCGTCGGGCCGCCCAGTTGCTGTGCCATCTGATGGCTTAAGAATTCATAGTGTTGCGCCCAACGCAGACCTGCCTCTTCGGCAGCCTCGTTGGAGTAGAGAGAGATCCCCAGCTCACGGTAGATCTCCCGACGGAAAGCGGGAGGCACAACCAACTGCGTGCCGTCCTCCAGTTGCAGTTTGTCGGTCATCAACATACGCACTTCGTACGCGAGGACTTTATTAAACTGCTGGAGGCTCGGCAAAATCGCGAAGTTCAGCACCACCAGATAAGTCGTCACCAGGCTGGCGAACAGCAAGGTGACGATGAGCAATAACGTACGGGCAAATGAACTTCGTGGCGAGAAGCGCAATCGCCTCATGCTTTAGAGCCGTCCGGTACAAAGACGTAGCCCAGGCCCCAAACGGTCTGAATGTAACGCGGATGCGCTGGATCTTCTTCTACCATGCGGCGCAGACGCGAAATCTGCACGTCGATGGAGCGTTCCATTGCGGAATATTCACGACCACGGGCAAGGTTCATCAGCTTATCGCGGGAGAGCGGCTCACGCGGATGGCTGACCAGTGCCTTCAGTACCGCAAACTCACCGCTGGTGAGCGGCATCGGCTCATCTTCGCGGAACATTTCGCGCGTACCGAGGTTAAGTTTGAACTTACCGAAAGCAATTACCGCCTCTTCCTGTGACGGTGCGCCTGGCAGTTCGTTCGCCTGACGACGCAGCACCGCACGAATACGGGCCAGCAGTTCACGCGGGTTAAACGGTTTTGGAATGTAGTCGTCAGCGCCAATCTCCAGGCCTACGATACGGTCCACTTCTTCCCCTTTCGCCGTCACCATAATGATCGGCATCGGGTTGCTCTGACTACGAAGACGTCGGCAAATCGACAAGCCATCTTCACCAGGTAACATTAAATCCAGTACCATAAGATGGAAAGATTCACGAGTCAGCAGGCGATCCATCTGTTCTGCATTAGCGACGCTTCGAACCTGGAAGCCTTGTTCGGTGAGATAACGTTCCAGCAGCGCACGCAGGCGCATGTCGTCATCGACCACCAGAATCTTGTAGTTCTCTTGCATTGTTTGTACTCCCAAAGGTTCGCAACAATTTGTAAGCGTGTATTCTTAAAAAAGCTCACGTTCGTCACCAGCTAAATCTGGTATGAATTTCAGCCTAAATTGTTACAAAGCATATTAAACAGCAGCTTAAGTATACAATTTATTCGGCGAAACATTATTGATTCTGTTGATATGATCACGTTATACCCAATGTGCGCATTATCAAACAGACAAAGGGAATCAACGAGATGAAAACGCCCCTGGTTACCCGGGAAGGGTATGAAAAACTCAAACAAGAGCTTAATTATCTCTGGCGTGAAGAACGCCCGGAGGTCACAAAAAAGGTGACCTGGGCCGCAAGTCTGGGCGACCGCAGCGAAAATGCTGACTATCAGTATAATAAAAAGCGTCTGCGTGAAATCGACCGTCGCGTGCGCTATCTCACTAAATGCATGGAAAATCTCAAAATCGTCGATTACTCCCCTCAGCAGGAAGGCAAAGTCTTTTTTGGCGCGTGGGTGGAGATTGAAAACGACGATGGCGTGACTCACCGTTTCCGTATTGTCGGCTACGATGAAATTTTTGGCCGTAAAGATTACATCTCTATCGATTCCCCGATGGCCCGCGCATTGCTGAAAAAAGAAGTCGGCGATCTGGCGGTGGTGAATACCCCTGCCGGGGAAGCGAGCTGGTATGTTAATGCTATCGAGTACGTGAAACCGTAAGGAAGAGTCTTAACCTCCTGCCGATGGCTGGCATTTTTGCCAGCCAGTCCGTATAACTATCCCCTGATTTTTGATCCGAAAAGATGAACTCAAACCATGATGAATGATTCGTTCTGCCGCATTATTGCGGGTGAAATTCAGGCGCGCCCGGAACAGGTTGACGCTGCCGTTCGCCTGCTTGACGAAGGGAATACCGTGCCGTTTATCGCACGTTATCGTAAGGAAATCACCGGCGGTCTGGATGACACGCAGCT
Organism: Escherichia sp. KCJ4928; assembly: GCF_004352695.1. NCBI lineage: Bacteria > Pseudomonadati > Pseudomonadota > Gammaproteobacteria > Enterobacterales > Enterobacteriaceae > Escherichia > Escherichia sp. KCJ4928. Next base: position 15,033 of record NZ_SJWV01000023.1, on the reverse strand, counting down.
GCGTAATCTGGAAACGCGTCTGAGCTATCTGCGCGAGCTGGAAGAGAGACGTCAGGCGATCCTCAAATCCATTTCCGAGCAAGGCAAACTCACCGATGATCTGGCGAAGGCCATCAACGCCACCCTAAGCAAAACCGAACTCGAAGACCTCTACCTGCCCTACAAACCTAAACGCCGCACCCGCGGGCAAATCGCCATTGAAGCAGGGCTTGAGCCGTTGGCTGACCTGCTGTGGAGCGATCCGTCACACACGCCAGAAGTCGCGGCTGCACAATATGTTGATGCCGATAAAGGCGTGGCAGATACCAAAGCCGCGCTGGACGGCGCGCGCTATATCCTGATGGAACGTTTTGCCGAAGATGCCGCGCTGCTGGCGAAAGTGCGTGATTATCTGTGGAAGAACGCGCATCTGGTCTCAACCGTGGTGAGCGGTAAAGAAGAGGAAGGGGCAAAATTCCGCGACTATTTCGATCATCACGAACCGTTGTCCACGGTGCCTTCTCACCGCGCGCTGGCGATGTTCCGTGGGCGTAACGAAGGCGTACTCCAGCTTTCGCTGAATGCCGATCCGCAGTTCGATGAGCCGCCCAAAGAGAGCTATTGCGAGCAAATCATCATGGATCACCTTGGCCTGCGCCTGAACAATGCCCCGGCGGATAGCTGGCGCAAAGGCGTAGTGAGCTGGACCTGGCGCATCAAGGTGCTGATGCATCTGGAAACCGAACTGATGGGTACCGTGCGCGAACGCGCGGAAGATGAAGCAATCAACGTCTTTGCCCGTAACCTGCACGATCTGCTGATGGCGGCCCCTGCCGGACTGCGTGCAACGATGGGCCTCGATCCGGGTCTGCGTACTGGGGTAAAAGTGGCGGTGGTCGATGCCACTGGCAAACTGGTAGCGACCGATACCATTTACCCGCACACCGGACAAGCCGCAAAAGCAGCGATGACTGTTGCTGCGCTGTGTGAAAAGCATAACGTTGAACTGGTGGCGATCGGCAACGGTACAGCTTCCCGCGAAACCGAACGTTTCTATCTCGACGTGCAGAAGCAGTTCCCGAAAGTGACCGCACAGAAAGTGATCGTCAGCGAAGCTGGCGCGTCGGTTTACTCGGCTTCCGAGCTGGCAGCGCAGGAGTTTCCGGATCTCGACGTTTCGCTGCGTGGCGCGGTGTCTATCGCCCGCCGTTTGCAGGATCCGCTGGCGGAGCTGGTGAAAATCGATCCGAAATCTATCGGCGTAGGTCAGTATCAGCATGACGTCAGCCAGACGCAACTGGCCCGCAAACTGGACGCAGTAGTAGAAGACTGCGTAAACGCCGTTGGCGTCGATCTCAACACTGCTTCTGTTCCGCTGTTAACCCGCGTGGCGGGCCTGACGCGCATGATGGCGCAAAACATCGTGGCCTGGCGCGATGAGAACGGTCAGTTCCAGAACCGTCAGCAACTGCTGAAAGTGAGCCGTCTGGGGCCGAAAGCCTTCGAGCAGTGCGCGGGCTTCTTGCGCATTAACCATGGTGATAACCCGCTGGACGCGTCTACCGTCCACCCGGAAGCCTATCCGGTGGTGGAACGCATTCTGGCAGCAACACAGCAGGCACTGAAAGATCTGATGGGTAACAGCAGCGAACTGCGTAACCTGAAAGCGTCTGACTTTACTGATGAAAAATTCGGTGTGCCGACAGTAACTGACATCATCAAAGAGCTGGAAAAACCGGGTCGCGATCCGCGTCCGGAATTTAAAACCGCTCAGTTTGCCGATGGCGTCGAGACAATGAACGACCTGCAACCGGGTATGATCCTCGAAGGTGCGGTGACCAACGTCACCAACTTTGGCGCGTTTGTCGATATCGGCGTGCATCAGGACGGCCTGGTTCACATCTCTTCATTGTCGAACAAGTTTGTAGAAGATCCGCATACCGTGGTGAAAGCGGGCGACATTGTGAAGGTGAAAGTGCTGGAAGTGGATCTTCAGCGTAAACGTATCGCCCTGACCATGCGTCTGGACGAGCAGCCTGGCGAAACCAACGCCCGTCGCGGCGGCGGTAATGAACGCCCGCAAAACAACCGCCCGGCAGCCAAACCGCGCGGACGTGAAGCGCAGCCTGCCGGTAACAGCGCGATGATGGACGCGCTGGCGGCAGCAATGGGCAAAAAACGTTAAACGCCCTGATTGACCCCTAAACCTGCGCGATAAGGTGTCCACGCCGCATCTGGCAACGAACGCCTTGTCTGACATAAAAGTGCCGGAGAATATCTCCGGCATTTTTATTCCACAGCCAAACTCACAATATATTCCGGCAACATTTATCACTTCATTAACAACTGAAACCTTAATTAAACATTAGCCAGTCCTGGTAATTCGCTATTCGAATTATATTTTCGCTGCGATATAACCTTGAGCCACATCAACATTGAGTCAGATTATTATTCAAACCAACATTCGCACACATTTTAAGTATTGCTGATAGAAACCATTCTCATTATCATTGTGTTGTTGATTATTTAATCTCTCCTTTGTTGGCAAATCATCTGGTCTCATGTCGCTGTCAAACGCCCCATGAGGTAGTTATCCAGTTAATGAGAAACAAGTAGGCACCTATGCAATACACTCCAGATACTGCGTGGAAAATCACTGGCTTTTCCCGTGAAATCAGCCCGGCATATCGCCAAAAACTGCTTTCTCTTGGCATGTTACCTGGCTCCTCTTTTAATGTGGTGCGCGTCGCTCCACTCGGCGACCCCATTCATATCGAAACCCGTCGTGTGAGCCTGGTATTACGCAAAAAAGATCTGGCCTTATTAGAAGTGGAAGCGGTTTCCTGTTAATACGGTGATAACAACAATGAAAAAATTAACCATAGGCTTAATTGGTAATCCAAATTCTGGCAAGACAACCTTATTTAACCAGCTCACTGGCGCACGTCAGCGTGTAGGTAACTGGGCAGGCGTTACCGTCGAACGTAAAGAAGGGCAATTCTCCACCACCGATCATCAGGTCACGCTGGTGGACCTGCCCGGCACCTATTCTCTGACCACCATCTCATCGCAGACCTCGCTCGATGAGCAAATCGCCTGTCACTACATTTTGAGTGGCGACGCCGACCTGCTGATTAACGTGGTGGATGCGTCTAACCTTGAGCGTAACCTGTACCTGACGCTACAACTGCTGGAACTCGGCATTCCCTGCATCGTGGCACTGAACATGCTCGACATTGCCGAGAAGCAAAATATTCGTATTGAAATTGATGCTCTGTCGGCGCGTCTTGGCTGCCCAGTGATCCCGCTGGTTTCAACCCGTGGTCGCGGTATTGAAGCGCTCAAGCTGGCGATTGATCGCTATAAAGCTAACGAGAATGTGGAACTGGTGCATTACGCACAGCCGCTACTCAACGAAGCAGATTCACTGGCAAAAGTGATGCCTTCCGACATCCCGCTGAAACAACGTCGCTGGCTGGGCCTGCAAATGCTGGAAGGCGATATCTACAGCCGCGCCTACGCCGGTGAAGCGTCGCAGCATCTGGATGCCGCCCTCGCCCGTCTGCGTAATGAGATGGACGATCCGGCGCTGCACATTGCCGATGCGCGTTACCAGTGCATTGCTGCCATCTGTGATGTGGTAAGCAACACCCTGACGGCAGAACCCAGCCGTTTCACCACTGCGGTAGATAAAATCGTGCTCAACCGTTTCCTCGGTCTGCCGATTTTCCTCTTTGTGATGTACCTGATGTTCCTGCTGGCTATCAACATCGGCGGGGCGTTACAGCCGCTGTTTGACGTCGGCTCCGTGGCGCTATTTGTGCATGGTATTCAATGGATTGGCTACACGCTCCACTTCCCGGACTGGCTGACTATCTTCCTCGCCCAGGGCCTGGGTGGCGGTATTAACACCGTGCTGCCACTGGTGCCGCAGATTGGCATGATGTACCTGTTCCTCTCCTTCCTTGAGGACTCCGGCTATATGGCGCGTGCGGCGTTTGTGATGGACCGCCTGATGCAGGCGCTGGGCTTGCCTGGGAAATCCTTTGTGCCGCTGATCGTCGGTTTCGGTTGTAACGTACCGTCGGTAATGGGCGCACGTACGCTTGATGCACCGCGTGAACGTCTGATGACCATCATGATGGCACCGTTTATGTCCTGCGGCGCGCGTCTGGCTATCTTCGCAGTATTCGCGGCTGCCTTCTTCGGGCAGAACGGTGCCCTGGCGGTTTTCTCGCTGTATATGCTGGGTATCGTGATGGCGGTGCTGACTGGCCTGATGCTCAAGTACACCATCATGCGCGGTGAAGCGACGCCGTTTGTCATGGAGCTGCCGGTCTACCATGTACCACACGTTAAAAGCCTGATTATCCAGACCTGGCAGCGTCTGAAAGGCTTCGTTCTGCGTGCTGGTAAAGTGATTATCATCGTCAGCATTTTCCTGAGCGCCTTCAACAGCTTCTCGCTGAGCGGAAAAATCGTCGATAACATCAACGACTCGGCGCTGGCTTCCGTCAGCCGGGTGATCACCCCAGTCTTCAAGCCGATTGGCGTGCATGAAGATAACTGGCAGGCAACGGTTGGCCTGTTTACAGGTGCAATGGCGAAAGAAGTGGTGGTGGGCACGCTCAACACCCTCTACACCGCAGAAAATATTCAGGACGAAGAGTTCAATCCGGCAGAATTTAACCTCGGTGAAGAGCTGTTCAGCGCGGTAGATGAAACCTGGCAGAGCCTGAAAGACACCTTCAGCCTTAGCGTACTGATGAATCCCATTGAAGCGAGCAAAGGCGACGGCGAAATGGGTACCGGGGCGATGGGCGTGATGGATCAGAAATTCGGTAGCGCAGCTGCCGCATACAGCTACCTGATTTTCGTCCTGCTGTATGTACCATGTATCTCGGTGATGGGAGCCATCGCCCGTGAATCAAGCCGTGGCTGGATGGGCTTCTCCATCCTGTGGGGGCTGAATATCGCTTACTCACTGGCAACATTGTTCTATCAGGTCGCCAGCTACAGTCAGCACCCAACTTACAGCCTGGTGTGCATTCTGGCGGTAATCCTGTTTAACATCGTAGTTATCGGTCTGCTGCGCCGCGCGCGTAGCCGGGTGGATATCGAACTGCTGGCAACCCGCAAGTCGGTAAGCAGTTGCTGCGCAGCCAGCACCACCGGTGATTGCCATTAATGGCTTCACTTATTCAGGTGCGCGATTTGCTGGCGTTACGGGGCCGTATGGAAGCGGCCCAGATAAGCCAGACATTGAACACTCCACAGCCAATGATTAACGCCATGCTGCAACAACTGGAAAGTATGGGCAAAGCCGTGCGGATTCAGGAAGAACCTGACGGCTGCCTCTCTGGCAGTTGTAAAAGCTGCCCGGAAGGAAAAGCCTGTCTGCGCGAGTGGTGGGCGCTGCGTTAACCTTACTCCATCGCCTGTTTTGGAAAGCCCGGTATGCGTCTGCATCCGGGCTTTTTTGCGTGCGGCTTTCCATAAAAATGCAACTCTTGCAGCACGGCGTAAGTTCCTTTGAAAGCATCTCGCAGGGATGAAAACTCGCTAATACACAGGTGTGGAGTGGCGCGTAGAGTCGCGGCATTCAAACAACAGGTGAAGGAACGCCATGAGCAAAAAGCAGAGTTCCACCCCACACGATGCGCTGTTCAAACTCTTTTTACGCCAACCGGACACGGCTCGTGATTTTCTTGCGTTTCATTTACCGGCACCCATTCACGCGCTTTGTGATATGAAAACCCTCAAGCTGGAGTCGAGCAGCTTTATTGATGACGATCTGCGTGAAAGCTATTCCGATGTGCTGTGGTCGGTGAAAACGGAACAAGGACCAGGATACATCTATTGTCTGATTGAACATCAAAGCACCTCAAACAAACTGATCGCATTTCGCATGATGCGTTACGCTATTGCCGCAATGCAAAATCACCTTGATGCTGGATACAAAACGTTGCCGATGGTGGTGCCATTGTTGTTTTACCACGGTATTGAAAGCCCCTATCCCTATTCGCTGTGTTGGCTGGATTGTTTCGCCGATCCCAAACTGGCAAGGCAGCTTTATGCCTCCGCATTTCCGCTGATTGATGTCACCGTCATGCCTGATGATGAAATCATGCAGCACCGACGTATGGCGCTGCTGGAGTTAATTCAAAAACATATTCGTCAACGCGATCTGATGGGGCTGGTAGAGCAAATGGCCTGCTTATTAAGTAGTGGATACGCTAATGACAGACAAATCAAAGGGCTGTTTAATTACATACTGCAAACCGGCGACGCGGTACGTTTTAACGATTTTATCGACGGCGTTGCCGAACGTTCACCGAAACACAAGGAGAGTTTAATGACAATTGCGGAAAGATTGCGGCAGGAGGGGGAACAATCCAAAGCCCTGCATATAGCCAAAATAATGCTTGAATCCGGAGTCCCTCTTACAGACATCATGCGCTTTACCGGGGTGTCAGAAGAAGAGTTGGCTGCGGCGAGCCAGTAAATTTCTGTCTCGCCATTTCAAAAGTTGCCTACACCCTCTGCTTCAACGCCACCAGCAGGTGACAAAACTCGACCGGATGCGAAATAAACGGCGCATGGGCCGCTTTGGCGAAGATATATGATTCGCTGTGAGGCCAAAGTTTATCCAGCATCGGCACCACTTTGCGCGGCACCAGACCGTCGAGATAGCCATACAATCGCAAAAACGGCATGGACACGTTTTGCAGCGGCTGACGGAGATCGACCGTTTTCAGGATTTCCAGCCCGCCATTAAGCACGTCAACCTCCGGCATCGGTAACGCCAGAACGGTTTTCTTCAACGCCCGCGCATCCTGGCGCGCCGTTTCAGTCCCCATGGTTTGTAACGCCAGGAACCGCTCCACTGTACGCTGAAAATCATCACTGAGTTGCTGCTGAAATCCCGCCAGCACGTCCGGTTTTATCCCCGGCCACTCGTCACGAGCACTAAAACAAGGTGACGACGCCACGGTGACCAGCGCCTGAACACGCTCGGGATGGGTTAAAACAATTTGGCTTGCCACCAGCCCGCCCAGACTCCAGCCTAACCAAATGGCTTTATCAGGTGCCTGTTGCAGCACGGCTTCGGCCATATCAGCAAGTGACAGCGCACCAAATCCCCGGCTACGCCCGAAGCCGGGCAGGTCAACAAGGTGCAGCGTAAAATGCGAGCTAAGTTCCTCGTCAATGCAACGCCACACTTCGGCATTCAGTCCCCATCCGTGCAGCAGCACAAGATGAACATTCCCCTGACCTTTGGTCTGCCACCAGATGTTATTCATCCGCTATTGTTCTCTTTTGACTTACAAGGATGAACATATGCTAACAGTACCGGGATTATGCTGGCTATGCCGAATGCCACTGGCGTTAGGTCATTGGGGGATTTGTTCGGTCTGTTCACGCGCCACCCGCACAGATAAAACGTTATGCCCACAATGTGGATTACCCGCCACACACTCCCATCTTCCCTGCGGTCGCTGCCTGCAAAAACCGCCGCCCTGGCAAAGACTGGTCACAGTTGCCGACTATGCGCCGCCGTTAAGTCTGCTCATCCACCAGCTTAAATTTTCCCGGCGCAGTGAAATCGCCAGCGCCCTGTCACGTCTGTTACTATTGGCAGTCTTGCACGCTCGTCGCACCACCGGGTTGCAATTGCCGGATCGCATCATCAGCGTTCCGTTATGGCAGCGGCGTCACTGGCGTCGGGGATTTAATCAGAGCGATTTGCTGTGTCAGCCGTTATCACGCTGGTTGCACTGCCAATGGGATAGCGAAGCCGTCACACGTACACGGGCCACTGCGACCCAGCATTTTCTCAGTGCCCGGCTGCGCAAGCGCAACCTGAAAAATGCCTTTCGTCTTGAATTGCCCGTGCAAGGTCGCCATATGGTGATTGTGGATGATGTCGTTACCACCGGAAGTACCGTCGCAGAGATTGCGCAGTTGCTTTTACGCAATGGTGCGGCGACTGTCCAGGTCTGGTGCCTTTGTCGAACCTTGTAGAGCCTCGATGATGGGCGTATTATAACCAACTAAAATAGTCAACTATTAGGCCATTACTATGATCCGTATTTCCGATGCTGCACAAGCGCACTTTGCCAAACTGCTGGCAAATCAGGAAGAAGGGACACAAATCCGCGTATTTGTGATTAACCCTGGCACGCCTAACGCTGAATGTGGTGTTTCTTATTGTCCGCCGGATGCCGTGGAAGCCACCGACACTGCCCTGAAATTTGACCTGCTGACCGCGTATGTTGATGAGTTAAGCGCACCATACCTGGAAGATGCAGAGATCGACTTTGTTACCGACCAGTTGGGTTCTCAGTTAACGCTGAAAGCCCCGAACGCCAAAATGCGTAAAGTGGCAGACGATGCACCGCTGATGGAGCGCGTGGAGTATATGCTGCAGTCGCAGATCAACCCACAGCTTGCTGGTCACGGTGGTCGCGTTTCGCTGATGGAAATCACAGAAGACGGTTACGCCATTCTGCAATTTGGCGGCGGCTGTAACGGTTGTTCCATGGTCGATGTGACGCTGAAAGAAGGGATCGAGAAGCAGCTGCTGAACGAATTCCCGGAGCTGAAAGGTGTGCGCGATCTCACCGAACACCAGCGCGGCGAACACTCCTACTACTAAGTTATCCCCTCTTTTGTAGATTGCCCGATGCGACGCTAAAGCGTCATTTCGGGCCTACGTTGAACATGTGCCAGACGTTGGCACAGCATTGCTTTGGCAAATCCCTCCCTTCGTTTCCCCGCGATAATATGACCAACCTCTCATAATTTAAATTTACCCCGCTCTGGTGATTCTCAAACGCCAGATGTTACCCGTATCATTCACATGGGTACCAAACATACTCCTGACATCTGACTACAATAATTAGTTTTAGTGGGTATCAGTCGTGGTGCCGCAATATCTCTGTTCCCGATTGGGATAATTAGAGTTTGTCGTCAGAAAATTGACGTTACCCATAACAAATGAAAGGCCAGGTAAATCATGCCATTAGTCATTGTTGCTATCGGTGTAATCTTGTTGTTGCTCCTGATGATCCGCTTCAAAATGAACGGCTTCATCGCTCTCGTCCTCGTGGCGCTTGCTGTTGGATTAATGCAAGGAATGCCGCTGGATAAAGTTATTGGCTCCATCAAAGCCGGTGTCGGCGGGACGCTCGGTAGCCTTGCCCTGATCATGGGTTTTGGCGCAATGCTGGGCAAAATGCTGGCAGACTGCGGTGGCGCACAACGTATCGCCACCACGCTGATTGCCAAATTTGGTAAAAAACACATCCAGTGGGCGGTGGTACTGACCGGTTTTACCGTTGGTTTTGCCCTGTTCTATGAAGTGGGCTTTGTGCTGATGCTGCCGCTGGTGTTTACCATCGCGGCTTCTGCGAATATTCCACTGTTGTATGTTGGTGTACCAATGGCAGCTGCACTGTCTGTGACCCACGGCTTCCTGCCACCGCATCCGGGTCCGACTGCGATTGCCACCATTTTCAATGCCGATATGGGTAAAACCCTGCTGTACGGTACTATTCTGGCAATCCCGACCGTGATTCTCGCCGGTCCGGTTTACGCTCGCGTGTTGAAAGGTATCGATAAGCCAATTCCGGAAGGTCTCTACAGCGCGAAAACCTTCAGCGAAGAAGAGATGCCGAGCTTTGGCGTCAGCGTCTGGACTTCTCTGGTGCCGGTTGTGCTGATGGCGATGCGTGCGATTGCCGAAATGATCCTGCCGAAAGGTCACGCTTTCCTGCCGGTAGCGGAGTTCCTCGGTGACCCGGTAATGGCAACGCTGATTGCCGTGCTGATTGCGATGTTCACCTTTGGTCTGAACCGTGGTCGTTCAATGGATCAGATTAACGACACGCTGGTTTCTTCCATCAAAATCATTGCGATGATGCTGTTGATCATCGGTGGTGGCGGTGCGTTCAAGCAGGTGCTGGTAGACAGCGGCGTGGACAAATACATTGCTTCCATGATGCACGAAACCAACATTTCTCCGCTGCTGATGGCCTGGTCGATTGCTGCCGTACTGCGTATCGCGCTGGGTTCCGCAACCGTTGCGGCAATCACTGCGGGTGGTATCGCGGCACCGCTGATTGCAACGACGGGTGTTAGCCCAGAGCTGATGGTTATTGCGGTGGGTTCCGGTAGTGTGATTTTCTCTCATGTGAACGATCCGGGCTTCTGGCTGTTCAAAGAGTACTTTAACCTGACTATCGGCGAGACCATCAAATCCTGGTCGATGCTGGAAACCATTATCTCGGTGTGCGGTCTGGTAGGCTGTCTGCTGCTGAATATGGTGATTTGATAACACTGACTGCCGGATGCATCGCATCCGGCATCAACCGCACTCTACTTCTTCTTCGCTGCAGCTCTGCGCCGTCTGTCCAAATCCTTCAGCAACTTGTTCACGCCATCATCGGCAAACATCGTCTCAAGCGTTGCGGAAAGCTTGCGTCGCCAGTTTTTATACTGGTAACTGGTGCCAGGAATATTCACCGGTTCGGCCATATCCAGCCAGTCTTCCGGCTGTAGTCCTAACAGAGCACTGTTACTGTCGGCAATGTAGCGCTGCAAACCACGGTTCAGCGTCGGCGTCATCGACATCAACGATGCCTTATGCCCGGCACGTTTTGGCAGACAACCATATTTATGCAGTGCATCCAGCAGCCCTTGCTTCGCCAGTTCGCGATCCTGATACAGACCGCGCAGTACCACTTCATCCGGATACAGCCCCAGGGTTTTGCCCAGCGTTAGATCCCCGCTCTCCCAGTAACCGCGTAGCGTAGGCAGGTCATGTGTCGCCGCAACCGCCATCGACTGCTCCGGATACGCTTTCGGTGCACGGAACGTCTTCTCGTGGTCGTTTTCGAAATAGAGCACTTTGTAGGAGTACACACCGCTGCTGCGCAGCTTACCGACAATCTCTACCGGTACGGTACCGAGATCTTCACCAATCACCATACAGCGATGACGTTTACTTTCGAGTGCCAGAATCGAGAGCAGATCATCCACCGGATAGTGAACATACGCGCCCTGATCTGCCGTCTCGCCATACGGTATCCACCACAAACGCAGCATCGACATCACATGGTCAATTCGTAATGCGCCGCAGTTTTGCATATTGGCACGCAACAGCTCGATAAACGGTTCATAGGCACGCGCGGTGATGATATGCGGGTCCATTGGCGGTAATCCCCAGTTCTGCCCCAACGGGCCGAGGATATCCGGCGGCGCGCCAACCGACGCTTTCAGGCAATATAGTTCACGGTCACACCAGGTTTCCGCCCCACCTTCCGCTACGCCAACCGCCAGATCACGATACAAGCCAATCGGCATTTCATAGCCCTGGCTTATCTCCCAGCAGGCGGCAAACTGGCTGTAAGCCAGCCACTGCAACCAGAGATAAAAATCGACGTCATTACGATGTTCTTCGCAGAACTGACGCACTTCTGGTGAATCCACGTTCTGATACATCTCTGGCCATGCAGGCCAGCCCCAGCGCATTTCGTCCTCTTTCACTTGCTGGGCATGTAGCGCATCAAAGGCTGCCTGCCAGAACAGGCTGTCGCCCTGCTCTGCAACAAACTGGCGAAACGCGGTCATCTGCTCATCATCACGTTGCGCGAAACCTTTCCACGCCATTCGTAATGCTGTCATTTTTAGGGCGGTAACCGTGGAGTAATCGACCCAGTCGGCATCGCGCGCCTGTTGCAGCGTCTGTTGCGTGGTCGGCAACTGCCACCAGGCCTGAGCCTCTTCGCTAAGATGGAAATCTTCAACGGCGTTAACGTCGATATAAATCACATTCAGCCAACGGCGAGAAGACGGGCTGTATGGGCTGGCACTCTCCGGATTTGCCGGATAGAGCGCATGAATCGGGTTCAGGCCGATGAACGACCCGCCACGTTTTGCCACATCCACCAGCATCGCTTTGAGATCGCCAAAATCCCCAATACCCCAGTTTTTTTCCGATCGCAGCGTATAAAGCTGAACGCAGGCACCCCACAGCTTTTGTTTATTCAGCAACGCCTGCGGTTCGTAACAGCGTTTCGGGGCGACAATCACCCGGCAATGCGCGCGCTGGTCGTCCTGGGTGAGTGTCAGCGTGTGATAACCTTCCGGCAGCTTCGTCGGTAGATTGAACGCTTTGCCCCCCGTTACATGGCCTTTGTACTGTGTTCCTTCTTCGGTGGTCAGCAGCCAGCTATATTCGCCGCTGCCCTCCACCACCATCGGCATTTTTTTGCCGCTGGTATAAACCATGACATTCGGGACTGGCGTTACCGCCACTTTCGTGGCGGTACGTTGATGCATCGCGTCAAGCAAACGCCGTTTGGTTTCGGCGCTAATCGACTGCGGTTTACCGTGGGCATTGATGTAATTGGGGCTAATCCCCGCCGCCAGCGCGGCATTATCCAGACGTTTGCTTTCCATCGAGCTTCCTTAGCGTTTTGCCTGCCAGATACGAGCCTGATAATCGCGAATAGAGCGATCCGAGCTAAACATACCGCAGCGGGCGGTATTGAGGATCGCCGCGCGAGTCCAGGCCTCCTGGTCGCGGTACAGCACATCCACCTGCTTTTGTGCCTCAACATAGGCTGCGAAATCCGCCATCACCAGATACGGATCGCCGCCTTGTTTGCCGATACTGTGCAGCATCTGGTCGAAGGCATGCTTATCGCCGTCGCTGTATTTACCGCTTTCCAGCTCTTTCAATACTGCGTCCAGCACCTTATCTTTCTTCCGCCATTTCACCGGGTCGTAGCCTTTGGCCAGAATAGCCTTCACTTGTTCCACGGTATGACCAAAAATAAAGATATTTTCTTCACCGACTTTCTCGGCGATTTCAACGTTCGCACCATCCAGCGTACCGACAGTAAGCGCACCATTGAGCGCCAGTTTCATATTGCCGGTACCGGAAGCTTCTTTACCTGCAGTCGAAATTTGTTCGGAGATATCCGCCGCCGGGATCAGTTTTTCCGCCGCCGAAACGCAATAATCCGGCAGGAACACCACCTTCAACTTATCGCCAACCAGTGGATCGTTGTTGATCACGTCAGCCACTTTGTTGATCGCAAAGATAATATTCTTCGCCAGGTAGTAGCCCGGTGCCGCTTTCGCGCCGAAGAGGAAGACGCGCGGTACGCGATCAGCCTGCGGGTTTTCACGAATTTCTTTGTACAACGCCAGAATATGCAGCAGATTCAGGTGCTGGCGTTTGTACTCATGCAGACGTTTGATCTGAATATCGAAAATCGCCTGTGGATTGATCTCAATACCGGTACGAACTTTCACAAACTCCGCCAGACGGACTTTATTCGCCTGCTTGATCTCGCGATATTGCTGACGGAATTTCGCATCATCAGCGAATTTTTCCAGATTGATCAGCTGATCGAGATCGTTAGCCCACTCTTTTTGCAGTGATTTATCCAACAGAGCCGCCAGTGCAGGGTTGCACTGTTTGATCCAGCGACGTGGGGTAATACCGTTGGTGACGTTATGGAATTTGTTCGGCCATAGCTGGTGATATTCCGGGAACAGATCTTTCACCACCAGATCCGAGTGCAGCGCCGCAACACCGTTCACCGCGAAACCGCCAACCACACACAGGTTCGCCATATGCACTTGTTTATCGTGCACCACCGCCAGTTTGGCCCACACTTTTTCATCGCCCGGCCAGGTTTTCTCCACCAGCGTTTTAAAGCGAGTATTAATTTCGTTAATAATCTGCATATGGCGCGGCAGTAAGCCTTTCACCAGTTTCACATCCCAGCGTTCCAGCGCTTCTGGCATCAGGGTATGGTTGGTGTAAGCGAAAGTTTTGCTGGTAATGGCCCAGGCGTCATCCCAGCTCATCTGGTGCTCATCGATCAGCACGCGCAGCAGTTCTGGAATCGCGATAGTTGGGTGGGTATCGTTCAGCTGAATAACTTCGTAATCCGCCAGTTCGTGCAGTTTACGCCCCGCCAGATGATGGCGACGCAAAATATCCGCTACCGAACAGGCACACTGGAAGTACTGCTGCATCAAGCGCAGCTTTTTACCGGCAGTATGGTTGTCGTTTGGATAGAGAACTTTGGTCAGTTTTTCCGCATTGATGCCCTGCTGTTCGGCACGCAGGAAATCACCGTCGTTAAATTTAGTCAGATCAAACGGATGCGCGTGCGTCGCCTGCCACAGACGCAGCGGCTGCGCCACGCCATTACGATAGCCGACAACGGGGAGATCCCACGCTTGACCGGTAATGGTAAACTCCGGCTCCCAGCGTCCGTCTTTCGTCACTTTACCGCCAATCCCTACCTGCACATCCAGTGCTTCGTTGTGGCGGAACCACGGGTAGTTACTGCGGTGCCAGTCATCCGGCGCTTCAACCTGTTTGCCATCGACAAAAGACTGGCGGAACAAACCATATTGATAGTTCAGACCGTAACCCGTCGCAGACTGACCGACAGTTGCCATTGAGTCGAGGAAGCACGCCGCCAGACGTCCCAGACCACCGTTACCCAGCGCCGGGTCGATCTCTTCTTCCAGCAGGTCCGTCAGATTGATGTCATAAGCCTTCAACGAATCCTGTACATCCTGATACCAGCCGAGATTCAACAGGTTGTTGCCCGTCAGGCGACCAATCAAAAACTCCATTGAGATGTAGTTAACATGTCGCTGATTCGCCACCGGCTTGGCGAATGGCTGAGCACGCAGCATTTCGGCCAGTGCTTCACTCACTGCTAGCCACCACTGGCGAGGAGTCATTTCAGCCGCAGAATTTAAGCCATAACGCTGCCACTGACGTGAAAGCGCTTCCTGAAATTGCTTATCGTTAAAAATAGGTTGTGACATAGGAGTTCCACTTTTCTTAGATTTTCAACACAACGTTATCGCTAGTTTGCCAGGCTCGATGTTGACCTTCCTCATCCTGCGGGGGATTAGGCAGGGAGGAGTTGCGGGGATGAGCAAGGAAATGTGATCTCAACCACTTAAAGCTAGTGCAAACCACAGGATTAGCAGCAAATCAATGCAATACAG
>NZ_SJWV01000239.1:0-4861 GCF_004352695.1 Escherichia sp. KCJ4928 | reverse complement strand
TATTTAATCCGGGCCATCGCGTTTCTCAGTGCCAAATCTGCCTCTTCCGTTATATCCAGGCTTTTCTGCAATACCGCCTCTGACCGGGTCAGTGCCTGACGTGCTGCCAGCGGTTTCCGGATATGCTCCATCGCCAGCATCGTGTCTTCATAGCCCTGCTGACGCCAGGCGTCGGTATGTGCCGATGTAAAACTGAGCAGACCGCCGCTGTTGCCACCATCACCTGCATATTTCAGCCTTTTCCGGGGACGGATCTCAAGGATTGTGGTGTCCGGAAAAGCCTGGCGATCCCATAAAGAACCGTCACTCAGATGCGTCACAATCACCATATTGCATCCGGCATCGACCAGAGGCGTCACAGGGGTATTTCCCTGC
The DNA here is from genome assembly GCF_004352695.1 of Escherichia sp. KCJ4928. Classification (NCBI taxonomy): domain Bacteria; kingdom Pseudomonadati; phylum Pseudomonadota; class Gammaproteobacteria; order Enterobacterales; family Enterobacteriaceae; genus Escherichia; species Escherichia sp. KCJ4928. The sequence goes on along the minus strand of NZ_SJWV01000239.1, from coordinate 4,486 downwards.
ATATTTCGCCATCCTCCCATACCACCATCACCGAACATTGTCCCCTGAACCTCACGGGGACGGAACAGCAGGGGCAGCGCGGCTGACGCAAGCAGAGCCTCTTTCTGCTGTCCGCGGGGCAGGCTCTGGATATGCTGAAAAACGGCGTTTTTCGTGGTTCCGACACCCAGTTCAGCACGAATGCAGTCAATAATATCCTGCATGCCCCCTTCTGTGGGGTACAGCGACACATACAGCGGTAGCCCGTCTGCCAGAGCATCAGTATCAAGATAATGATCCATCAGCGCTGTCAGGGGCTCATCTGACAACAACGGCTGAGCCATCAGATTGTCAAACCCGTTGATTGTCGATATATGGCGAAGAAGCGTCGTAAGCAGTGCTCCTGCACGTCCGGGGATCTGGCAGAGGTTCATTGCCTGGAACAATTTTTTCAGCAATGAAAAGTAAACCAATCTGTTTACCGACAGCACCTGATTATTCCCCAGATGATCCCAGAGCGCCTCCAGGCGTACGGCAGCTTCTGACAGATCGGGAGAGGCCGCGATAATGGCACCATTGAATGCGCCAATGCTGGCCCCTGAAACCATGCTGATCTGTGTACCACACTCTGCCAGTGCCTTAACCACTCCCGCCTGATAAGCGCCCACCGCCCCGCCACCGGACAGCACCAGCCCCGTTTTCATTTCTGTACTCATGCAGCCCCCTTCTGAAATATTTCATCGACCATACTTTCAGAGAGGCGTTCTGCAGAGCAGAGGCGAGGCATGCGAACCGGTAAGTGTTCTGCAGCCTGCGTGGTTGACCAGATCACCGGATGCTGCTCTTCACTGCACCAGTCTCCCAGCCAGTTAATCGCGTCATGCCACTCGTTATCTGCCTGCTCCCGGCCCTGACCACCAAGCCAGTCCAGAGTGTTCAGACGCACGGTTGCACTACCGCCACTCTCCTGTGCCATCTGCGTTAATGCTTTATGTCTGAGAATATCCAGTAGCTGGTTAACCTGGCCTGTTTCGCTCTGACGTATCACATCACCAAACGCGCCCCAGCGAAGCTCTTCAAGTGCCACATAACAACGTCCGGCAGGGGAAAATGACGCATATCGCCCGGCGCTCCACCATGAGAATATCTGCTCAAGATGTAACTGCGCCCGCTGAACCTGGTCAACACGGTGGAGTTTTTCTTCAAGATGATTCAGTTTATGGTGAACCTGATCGGCCAGGGTGAGTAACTGCTCCCGCGTATCTGCGGAATAATGCGCCAGCCTGGCTGTATCACTGACCAGTGAACTGACCCTGTCGTTTACCTGGGTAATCGCGTAGTTTGTGGTGGCAAGTGACGTTGTCATCTCCGTCAGCCAGCGCAGGGACGCCTCAACGCCCTGTGCAAGCGACGCATTGATGGCATTCTGCCGTGCAGCGCCTTCGCCGGTCAGCCCCTCTTTTAAACGCCGGAAGAACGTGCGCTCTCCGGCCGTGCGGATATGCTCCTGTGCAACATCGATTCCGTTTGCGAAATCAACCACAAATTTTTCAGGAAGACAGGTGAGTACCTGACATACCCGGTTATCAGCAATTTGTTGAATAAATGGTGAAGTCACAGCATTGTCTCCAGCTCTTCCCTCAGCGCCTTACTGTCAGTAATGAGCTCAGGAAACGGGCTGCAACGGCAGTGGGTCTCCGTTGCAGTGCTGATACTCTTCTTCGCAGGCTTATCAATACCCCGGAGACGAAACAGTCAGGCGCGCCTCATGTCGGTATTGATGAGTGGGCGTGGCATCGGGGCCACTGCTGCGGTATGTTAATAGTCAATCTTGATACTCACCGTCCCCTCGTCCTGCTTCCCGGCCGTGATCAGCGTACGCTGGCGACCTGGTTCAGAAAATATCCGGAAATACAGGTTGTCTCGCGTGATCGCAGTGGAGTCTATGCGACAGCAGCACGTGAAGGTGCACCTCAGGCCAGACAGGTGGCCGATCGATGGCACCTGCTAAAAAATATTGGTGATGAGCCTGAACGAATGATGTACAGATATATGCCTCTGATACGTCTTGTTGTCAGAGAGTTATCACTGAAGAAATCACCTGAGCCAGAAATATCTGTGCCTGTAGCATCGCTCCGTCGTCTGGAACGCCTTAAACAGCACATCCGCAAAAAACGGCATCAGCGTTGGACAGAGGTTATGGCCCTGCATAACAAGGGATGTAGTTTCAGGGAAATATCCCGTATTACAGGCCTGTCGCGAGTGACAGTCAGTCGCTGGGTGCGTTCAGGAACATTCCCTGAAATGTCAACCCGGCCTCCAAAGCGAGGGCTTCTGGACCCATGGAGGGAGTGGTTAAAAGAGCAACGAGAAAGTGGTAATTATAATGCCAGCCGGATATGGCGGGAAATGGTGGCCCAGGGGGGGGGACAGGCAGTGAAACCATCGTCAGGGATACTGTTGCCAAATGGCGTAAAGGCTGGAACCCACCGGTTACTACTGCCGCAAGACTTCCTTCAGTGTTCCGGGTAAGCCGCTGGTTGATGCCCTGGAGAATAATCAGGGGCGAAGAAAATTATGCATCCCGATTTATTAGTCTGATGTGTGAAAAAGAACCGGAGTTGAAAATAGCACAGCAACTGGTACTCGAGTTCTACCGTATTCTGAAAACCTAAAATAAATCACAGCTAAGCAGCTGGTTCACTCGAGTCCACGAAAGCGGCTCAGCAGAACTTCGGTGCGTAGCTGCGGGGATAGAAGCTGATGCTGCGGCTATATGTGAGGCAATCAGCAGTCGCTGGAGTAATGGTGTTGTCGAAGGTCATGTAAATCGCCTGAAGGTGCTGATACGCCAGATGTATGGTCGAGCCGGATTTGAACTACTTAGGCGGAGGGTAATGAGTCCACTGGCATGAAAATCTTCACCTAGGTTGCGGAAGAGCCACTTTTGCACTGTTCGTGACAGTATGGCCTTTATGTACTCACTTTGTTACCGGTAGCTGAATCATCACTACCGTGCTGCAAATGGTGGTGAACAGCATCAATTGTGGAATGAATGTTGCCGAAGCGACCAATGCGCCTCGTTTCCACCATCAGTGGTTGCCGGACGAACTGCGTGTTGAAAAGGGTTTAGTCCGGATACGCTCAAGCTGCTGGAAGCAAAAGGTCAGAAAGTGGCGCTGAATGAGGCGATGGGCAGCACGCAAAGCATTATGGTTGGGTCGGATGGTGAGTTGTACGGCGCATCCGACTCGCGCTTGGTGGATGATTTAACGGCGGGGTATTAATTGACATCCCCCGGCGCAGTGTGCCGGGGGATAATGGTTTTATGCGGTCAATAATCGTCCGGGATTATCGATACAGAGTTTTTTGAGGATCGTTTTATCGACGCCGCGCTCCGCCAGATAGGCCAGAAAAACATCTGGAACAAATCCCCAGCCATTACCGCCATTTTTAGCCCACATTTGTTTAAGGAAGACATCGTGGCTGAGAACAAGCTGATCGGCGTATCCCAACTCAATGAGATGAGCGACGGCATCGGCAGTCTCCTGCACCCCTGGCGCTATTCCCTCTTTCGGGAAGGTAATGTCTAGGCCAATCATGTCGAATTCCAGCCAGACACCCTTATCAAGCATTTTCCGCTGATACGCCACGTCTTTTCCTGACGGATCCGAGTGTGCGAGAGAGACTTTATTTGGCGAGACGCCCATTTCACCTAACACAATGTCGAGTACTTCATCACCGCGACGAAGCCAGCCCGGCATGTGAATATTCATCGCCACATGAGGATTGTTAATCTGTGCCAGCGAGGCAGCCCGCAAGCTGTTATGCTCGGCTTCGGTAAATGTCGGTGAGACACCTATTTCACCGATCATTCCGGCACGAATATCCGTATCGCCAATCCCTTGATTCAATTCTTTATCAATCGTTGCCGCCAGTTCATCAACCGTTTTATGAATTCTCTGGCTTTCAAATTTTTCCAGGTAGGGACCGGAGGAAGCAACAATATTCAGACCTGTTTTTAATGCGACTTCTCGTAATGCCTGCGCATCTCGTCCGATAGACTCAGACCCTGTGGCATCAACAATGGTGCGACCACCGAGCGAGATAAAGTTATTAATTTCGAAGATCACATCTTCAATAGGTTTGCGGTCCATATTATCAGCGCAGCAATAAGGTGATCTTACCCAGCAATAGTGGACACGCGGCTAAGTGAGTAAACTCTCAGTCAGAGGTGACTCACATGACAAAAACAGTATCAACCAGTAAAAAACCCCGTAAACAGCATTCGCCTGAATTTCGCAGTGAAGCCCTGAAGCTTGCTGAACGCATCGGTGTTACTGCCGCAGCCCGTGAACTCAGCCTGTATGAATCACAACTCTACAACTGGCGCAGTAAACAGCAAAATCAGCAGACGTCTTCTGAACGTGAACTGGAGATGTCTACCGAGATTGCACGTCTCAAACGCCAGCTGGCAGAACGGGATGAAGAGCTGGCTATCCTCCAA
>NZ_SJWV01000238.1:0-4900 GCF_004352695.1 Escherichia sp. KCJ4928 | reverse complement strand
CCTGTACCCCCTGTACCCCCTGTGGGCCTGCCTCACCACGCTCACCCTTTGGCCCACGCTCGCCGGTATCGCCTTTTGGCCCGGGAATACCCTGTGGCCCCGTGTCTCCCTTATCCCCCTTCGGTCCCCGCGCATTCTCTGCCCGTTTCTTCGCTTCCTCTGCACTCGCCGCTGACGCTTCCGCACGTTTCAGGATTTCCGCGGCCACCGCTTCCAGCTCTGCAAGGGCTTTCGGGTAATACTGTGCGTCCTCCAGGTCCATCAGAAATTTATTCAGCGTTCCCGGTGCAGACTCCGCCTTCACCAGAATGTCACCCACATATGACGGCGCGTACCCTTCCGTGTTCAGCGTCACCCGGTACAGACCCGGCTCAACATCCATACTGTAACTGCCGGTTTCCCCCGGCTGACCATACGCCACCGTGGTGACAATCACCGTCTCCGTTGTGCGGCGCGCTTTCAGCTCTATCGTGCATCCCGGTACCGGCTTACCGGCCCCGTCCTTCAGCACACCCGATATTCTGACTGCCATGGATTTCCTCCATAAAAAAACCGCAGGACCGGTTTCCCGGCCTGCGGTAAATTTGTGATTTATTGATGTTAAAAAGGTGCCATCCGGCTGATCACCCTCAGCAACCGGTCGGCGGGAAAGGTACACTCCCCCGCCACGGTTTCTTACCGCTTACACTGTAAGAACGCCGCAATCTCCGCGCCCGCTATCCGGAACCGGAACTCGCACAGTGAACTGTGGGTGATCCAGATAATGAGCACTACCGTGATACAAATCACGGTGGTTTTTAACGGTTTTTGCGACATAACGCTTGCTCCTTTTACGGAGAGGCGCTAACCTTTCACTTGCTTAGGATGAATGGTCAGGCCTCGGGTTAAACATGAATGTTTTGTCCGGGGCCTTTTCACATCCGGCCTTCAGGTGTTCCCTCCGGCCATCAGCCAAAGGCACCCGCGCATACTGTACGGTTTTTGTCTCCTTCCGGCAATCCCGGGGCGCGATGTTCAGCGGATGCTGATCCCCGCGCTGTTTTTCTTCACCACTATCGCCTGAAGGTTACTGATACGTGAACTGCCCCAACTGTTATTCTGACGCCGTGAGCTCACGGTAAAACTCAGGGTGATATGACCACCGCCAGCTGGCATATCGATGATCCCGCTGAAAATTCCCGGCTCTGCCACTGACCTGCCTGAATAAATCCGGCGTCCGTTCTGATCAACATGCAGGAAGCACTCTGTCCAGATGTCATTACTGGTGCGGGATTCCTGTTTTGACCCGACATAGATTATCGGCGGGATTATAATCTGCCGGTCAAAGCTGTGATCGTCATACACCGTCAGCGTTCGTGTACCGTTCGCAAGGTGACTACCATCCACCGGAAAAGCCACCCCGGCACATTTCACCAGATCACCAATAATGTTCTCCGCTTTCAGCGTGCCATTTATCGTGCAGTTCTCCGCTATCACGACATTATTCAGCGTGCCCGAGTTCGCACTGATATGTCCGCTGATGTCCGCATTGCGGGCCGTCAGCCTGCCCTCCGGCGTCAGGGAGAACGTCGGGGGATTGCCGGACGAGGTGATGCTCACTGCAAACAGTCGCTTCAGGAACACGTCGTTCATAAACAGCTGATTCCCCTGCGCCACAAACAGCGGCGTGGTGTTGCCGTTCTCCGGGGTAATCATCGCGATACGGTCCGCCTGCAGCAGAATATTGCTCAGCGTCTGGCCATCAGCATCCTCAATCCCCGCACCAATACCGGCAACATACGGAATGCCGTTTTTCGTTTTCTGCACCTTCAGCATGTACAGCGCTGCCAGCTCATCATTCGTGTCTGACTGGACCTGCTGTATCTGCTGTATGGTGGCGCTCTGGTCTTCCAGCTTTTTATCCGTGGTCGAGGTGATTTCACTCCCTTTGTCATCCACGTACTGGCGGACCTGCGCTATCTGCCTGGCGTTTTCCTCCGTGCTCTGGCTGACGGTCTGTGTGATTTCACTGCTCACCCGGTCCACCTGCTGACTCACCTGCGCGATGGCCAGCGTCTGGTCCTCATTCTTTTTCGCAACCAGCTGCGTGAGGCTGTTTTCCGCCTCCCCGATTTTTCGGGTCACTTCCGCAACATCCGTCTCCAGCCGCTGGCGGATGTCTTCTTCCAGTTGCGTGACCTCAGTACGCAGGGCTGACGCATCAATACGCTCTTTCAGTGCCTTCCCCAGCTGCGCCTCATCTATCAGCCCACGGAAAATTTCCAGATACCCTTCACCATCATTGCTGGCCTGCCCGCTGGCCTCCACAAACGCAGATTTCCCCACCAGGTTGACGCTGCGCACATAAAACCAGAAATCCTTCCCGGGCTTAATGTGCGGGCCGGAGACGCTCCACTGGCTGCCGGTACCCAGATAACGGGCAGAGGTTTCCACCTGTGCCGTGTCCGTGATGCGTTTTTCTGAGAACCAGAATTCATACTGTACCGTCGGGTCATACACCGCAGGATGCGGGACCACCGTTATCTGAAAATAGCCCGGCGTCAGTTCAATGCTGGCCGGTGCCGCCGGTGCATTAATCCGGAATGTGGTGGTGGCAGGTTCGCCCTGCTGGCCGTAGCTGTTTATCGCCCTGACCGTCAGGGTGTATTCCCCGAGCGGCAGGCCACTGAAACGGTACTCCGTGTCCGCCGTGATGGCGCTGGTCACCAGGCGGCTGTTCTCACCACTGCCACTGGTCAGGCGCAGACTGAAGCGCACGCCCTTCACCACCCGCGGCGTGTCCCATTTCGCCAGCGCCAGATACTGGCCGTCTGAGGCACTCACCTCCACCGTGAGGTGCTGCACCGCTGGCGGGATGACGCTGTTCAGTGAGCCGGAGAGCGGCTCAAAGCGGGCCCCGTTATCCACAATGGCTTCTTTTTCCGGCACATGCTGCACCGCCGTGATGGCAAAGGTGCCGTCCGTGTTTTCCCGGATGGAAACACAGCGGAACAGGCGACGACGCAGTGACGGCAGGGAGAGTCCCCACACACCGTATGTCGCCACGCCATCAGGCAGAATGCTGACCTGTATCCGGTCCGGGGCGGGTTGTGCAGTGATGTCCACGCGCACCGGCTTACCACGGCCGTTAATCAGGTTCACCGTCGATGTACCTGCTTCCGGCAGTGTCACCTCACGGTCCAGCGTCAGTGTGCGGCTGGCGGCATCGATGGACAGGATGCGTCCGCCGGTCAGGGTCCCGGCATAGTCGTTATCACAGATTTCAATGATGTCACCGGGTGTGTGCCGCAGCCCCTGAGACCCGAGCGTGAAATCCACCGTCTGCGTTTCCAGCAGTTCTGTCTTTATCACCCACAGTCCGGCACGGTGGGCCTGACCGCGGCTGGTACAGCCGAACGCATCCATCTTCAGCAGGTTGCGCCCGTAGCGCAGGATGGCATCCGGGTCTTCCACCAGTTCCGTGGAAGTCTGCCAGCCGTTCTGCGGGTCGGTGTAATTCACCTCCACCGCCGTGTGCCGGTCCTTCAGGGCACTGAAGCTGTAGCGGAACCCCACGCCGTTATCATCCACCACCACATCGCTGTTCGTGTACGGCCACACCACATCCGACGGACGGTCCTGAACGAACGTCAGCGTCTGGCCGTTCCATACCGGCATACAGCGCATCGCCGAGCAGAAATCCCCCAGGACATCCCACACCTTACGCTGCTGTGACAGGTACGCATTAAAGGTCATCCGCGGCTCTGTGCCCCCGAAACCATCCGGGACCGTCTGGTCGCAGTACTGCCCGATGGCATACAGCGCCCACTTGTCCACATCCGCCGCCCCCAGGCGTTTTCCCATCCCGTAGCGCGGGTGGGTCAGCATGTCCCACAGGCACCAGGCCGGGTTATTGCTGTATGCCGGTTTCAGGCTGCCGTCCCAGATACCGCTGTAGGTGCGTTTTTCCGGGTCATAGTTTGACGGCACCTGGATGATGCGGCCGCGGATATGGTAGTTCACCACCATCTGCTGGCCACCGAACTGCTCCGCATCCACCTGCAGCCCCACAATGGCCGTGTTCGGGTAGCACTGTTTCACATCGATGATTTCGGTGTATGACGACCACAGCGTTCTGTTCTGCAGCTGGTCCGTGGTACTGTCCGCCGTCACCCTGACCACCCGGATGTTAAAGGGGCGCTCAGGGAGATTATTCAGAATCACCGACGTCAGGTACTGCGAGGTGGTCTTGCCGTTAATGGTGACATCCTTCTCCGTCACCCAGTTACCGTTACGCTCAAGCTGAATCAGCAGGCGGACAGAAGAGGGATTACGGTCACCCTTTGAGGTGGTCTCCACCAGTGACTGCACCCCGAAGGTGACCCGCAGACGGTCAATGTTCGCTGACGTGATGGTGCGCGTCACCGGCTTTGCCTTCGTCACCTCCACGCCCAGTGCGGTTTCTGCCCCGGAGGACTCAAAGCCTTCCGGCGGTGTCTGCTCCTGCTCCCCGGCACGCCAGACGGCGGTCACACCGTGTATCACGGGATTACCGTCCGTGTCCGTCAGCGGGGTTTTGTTCACCAGAATACTCTGCAGTCCCTTCACCGGGCCTTCCACCGGTCCCTCACCGATGGCATCAATCACGCTCATCATCTGCGTGGATTTGAGATTGTCCTTCGCCTCACGCGGTGTGTGCCCCTTGCCGCCCCCTTTACCCACTCTGTCCCCCTCTCCTGTCTGATGTCTGAATCTGTTTATGCCAGAAAACAACAGGCACCCCGGAGGGTGCCTGTGTCATGACGGAATAAAATTTCTGAAATTCTTCACATTTCTGCAAATTGCCTGTAGCCGCAATAATGACGCTGCGTTACTTTTTTGATGCCTGAAAAATAACTCCATAACGTTAATCTTCATCGTT